>JALVCM010000451.1 GCA_027010005.1 Thiohalobacter sp. | reverse complement strand
TCCCGTATACCGTCCTGCAGGTCATGAAAGCCGGGATCCAGCAGGGACGTGGCGGAGGTGCCCAGGGCGTGGGCCAGTCTTTGCAGATTGTCGACACCGGTACTGATTTCACGGCGTTCTATTGCACCAATATAGGTTCGGTGCAGCCCGCTGCGTTCTGCCAGTTCCTCCTGGCTCCAGCCGTGCAGCAGGCGGAACAGCCGCAGATTCAGTGACAGGGTGTGGCGGATATCGCTATCCATGGCAGGCTGTTTCAGTGATCTGCTTGCACGGGCAGGGGTTCCCCGAGCAGGTATGCCGGGTCAATACGGGCATCATTGAGGCTGACGCTCCAGTGCAGGTGAGCCCCGGTGACACGCCCGGTTTTACCCACGGTACCGATAATGTCTCCACGCTGTACCTGTTGGCCGGGTTTTACGTCGATACGGGACAGGTGGCAGTACATGGTGACAAGCCCCTGCCCGTGCTCGATAAATACGGTATTCCCGTTAAAAAAGAACGCCCCGGTATCAACAATACGGCCGCTGGCAGGAGCCTTGACCGGTGTACCTTCCGGGGCGGCAAGATCGAGCCCACTGTGTGGTTTGCGCGGCTGCTTGTTGAAGAAGCGTCGCAGGCCGAAGGTACTGCTCACCGGCCCCCTGACGGGTAGCGCCAGCTGTAGTGTTTCCGGTGTTTGCGGTGACCAGCTTGCCAGTGCCTTGCGGATACGTTGCTGTTCCCTGCCAATACGTGCCATGTCGCGCTTTTCCGGGTTAACCATGCGCTTGTTTTTGAGGGTGATATATTGCTTCTCGTAATCCCGCTCCGTAACCCTGAAGGCGATGTTTTGCGTTCTTCCATCCTTGCCCTGGATAACAAGCCTGTGTTCACCGGGTTTCGTTGCCAGTGGCAGCCCGACCAGTGCGGTCGGCGCGCCCTGGCTGTCAGTGACCAGCATCACCGGTTTGTGGTTATAGGTGGCTTTTGCAATATCCTTGTGGTCCTTCAGCGCTATCACGGCTATTCCACCTGGAACCGGGTGGTTTTCCGGAAGCTGTAACGCAAGGGCAGGCGGAAGATACAGCAGGCAGGTGGCCAGCAGGCAGTGCAGGATTTTTGTGCAGACAGTTCTCATCATGATTCCGTATCGGTTACTGTGCTGAAAATACGACCTTTGGCCAGCCGGGTTTGCAGTGTGTCCCCCGGCGAAACCTGGCTACTCTCTGTAATAACGCTGCCGTCCCTGTCTGCCAGTGTAATCGAGTAACCACGTTGCAATGTTGCCAGTGGACTGACAGTTTCCAGTGTGCGGGCCAGGATGGCCAGTTTTTCCCGGTGTCTGGACAGCTGTATATTTATACAGTATTTGAGGCGCTGTGCCAAATCCCGGTTCCGTGCTGCCATGCCCTCCAGAAGACGACCGGGGTGATGTTGTCTGAGTCTCGCCGATGCTGTTTGCAGCTGAGCCCGCCGTTGTGCAAGCTGTTGCTGCATGGTGCGGTTGAGCCGCTGTTCCAGTTCGTCCAATCGTTGCACCTGCTGGTCGAGATTGCGGCCCGGATGGCGTTGCTGAAGACGGCGTGCCAGCCAGTCGAGTCGCTCGTGCTGTCGCTGCAGCTGTTGTGTAACCCGTTGCCTGAGTCGCGCAGCCAGCTGACTCAGGCGCGTGGTCAGTTCGTCCCGGTCCGGGCTCAGCAGTTCGGCAGCGGCAGATGGTGTTGCGGCACGGGCGTCGGCGACAAAGTCCGTGATAACGACATCAACCTCGTGGCCCACGGCAGAAATCAGTGGCAAGGTACAGGCGGCGACGGCACGGGCAACTTTTTCTTCATTGAACGGCCACAGGTCTTCCAGTGAGCCACCGCCACGGGTCAGTAGCAGGACGTCACAATCCGCACGCCTGTCGGCCGTGCGTAATGCGGCAACAATCTCATCCGCTGCACCCTCACCCTGCACCCGGGTGGGATAAATCACCACCGGGATACCGGGAAAACGACGTTTCAGTACGGTCAGCACATCACGGATGGCGGCCCCGCTCGGCGAGGTAATAACGCCGATACAGTGCGGCAGGTCGGGCAGTGGTTGCTTGCCGGTTTCATCGAACAGACCTTCGTTGAACAGTTTTGTCTTCAGTTCCTCAAAAGCCCGGCGCAGGGCGCCGTCCCCGGCTTCCTCCATCTGGTCGACAATCAGCTGGTAGTTGCCGCGTGCCTCGTAGAGGCTGACCTGGCCACGGATCAATACCTGGGTACCGTTCTCCGGGGTAAAGCGCAGCCGCAGGGCCCGGTTACGGAACAGCGCACAACTGACCTGGGCCCTGGCGTCCTTGAGGGTGAAGTACAGGTGACCCGAGGCCGGCCGGGCAAGGTTGGAGATTTCCCCTTCTACCCACAGGCGGCCAAGGCCGGATTCGAGCAGTTCGCGGGCTTCCTGGTTGAGACGGGAGACGGTGAGGATCGTGCGGGCAGGCTGTGTCATCGGGGTATTTTAGCGTAAAGCAGCCCTCCGGGGCTTCGAACACCTGTCCCGTGTGCCGTCAATGTGGATTTTCCTGTGACAGACAAGGATTTACCCGGTTTACCCGGAGGCCGCCGGAACCTATAATTAATGGCTTCATTTCCGACCCGACCCTGGTGCCTGCATGCTGCGTATTACCGAACACGCCCTTACTTTTGACGATGTCCTGCTGTTACCCGCCCATTCCTCGGTAATGCCCCGGGATGTCAGCCTGAAAACGCGCCTGACACGTGATATCGAGTTGAACCTGCCGCTGATCTCGGCAGCCATGGATACGGTCACCGAGGCACGACTGGCGATTGCCATGGCGCAGGAAGGTGGCATTGGCATCGTGCACAAGAATATGACCAGCGAGCAGCAGGCTGATCAGGTACGGCGAGTCAAGAAATATGAAAGCGGGGTGATCAAGGACCCGATTACTGTGGCGCCTGACACCAGTATCCGCGAGGTGCTGGAACTGACCCGGAAGCACGGCATTTCCGGCGTCCCGGTGGTGGAGGGCGACAAGCTGGTTGGCATTATTACCAACCGCGATACCCGTTTCGAGACGCGTTTCGATGCACCGGTGTCTTCGGTGATGACCGGTGGTGACAAACTGGTGACAGTAAAGGAAGGTGCTGACCGCGAGGAAGTCGCCCGCCTGCTGCATCAGTACCGGATCGAAAAGGTGCTGGTAGTGGACGATGATTTTCGTCTGCGGGGCCTGATTACCGTGAAGGACATCCAGAAAGCCAGCGACAAGCCCAACGCCTGCAAGGATGACCAGGGCCGGCTGCGTGTCGGTGCGGCCGTGGGTGTCGGTGCCGGTACCGATGAACGGGTTGACGCACTGGTTGCCGCCGGAGTGGACGTGGTGGTGGTCGATACCGCGCACGGTCATTCACAGGGCGTACTGGACCGTGTTGCCTGGGTGAAAAAACACTACCCGGATTTACAGGTCATTGGGGGCAATATCGCTACTGCAGCAGCGGCCCGTGCGCTGGTGGATGCGGGGGCGGATGCCGTCAAGGTCGGTATCGGCCCGGGGTCGATCTGTACCACGCGTATTGTTGCCGGTGTCGGTGTGCCGCAGATCACAGCGGCCGCCAACGTGGCACACGAGCTGAAAGGCACCGGTATTCCCTTGATCGCCGACGGGGGCATCCGCTACTCTGGCGACATGGCCAAGGCCATTGTGGCAGGCGCCTGGTCGATTATGATCGGGAGCATGTTTGCCGGTACCGAGGAAGCACCGGGCGAGGTCGAGTTGTTCCAGGGACGTTCCTACAAGTCCTACCGTGGCATGGGCTCGCTGGGCGCCATGTCATCGCAGACCGGTTCCAGTGACCGGTATTTCCAGGAAGGCAGTGAGGCCGACAAGCTGGTCCCGGAAGGTATCGAGGGACGCGTACCCTATAAAGGTCCGTTGCAACCCGTCATCCACCAGTTGATGGGTGGCCTGCGCTCCAGCATGGGTTACACGGGCTGCGCCTCCATCGAAGAGATGCGTACCAAGCCCGAATTTGTGCGCGTCACCGGCGCGGGCATGGCCGAGAGCCACGTACACGATGTACAGATCACCAAGGAAGCACCCAACTATCGCGCCTGAGCGGTTTGCGTGGCCCTGCGCCACAACCCACTACGGAACCATACTGTGTCTGAACACGATATTCATTCCCACCGCATTCTGATTCTCGATTTCGGTTCCCAGTACACCCAGTTGATCGCGCGACGCGTGCGTGAAATCGGTGTGTACTGCGAGATCCATCCCTGGGACATGGAAGACGAGGAAATACGCATCTTCCACCCACACGGCATCATTCTGTCCGGCGGCCCCGAGACCGTGACTGAAGGCGAGGCACCGGCTGCACCGGCGCTGGTGTTCGAACTGGGCGTGCCGGTACTGGGTATCTGCTATGGCATGCAGACCATGGCAGCGCAACTGGGTGGCAAGGTTGAAAATGCCGATCACCACGAGTACGGCTATGCCCAGGTGCGTGCACGCGGTCATAGCCGTCTGCTGAACGATATCGAAGACCACACCAGTGAAGAAGGCTACGGCTTGCTGGATGTGTGGATGAGCCATGGTGATCGTGTTGTCGAGTTGCCGCCGGGCTTCAAACTGATGGCAAGCACGGATTCAGCGCCGATTGCCGGCATGGCCGATGATGAGCGGGGTTACTACGGCGTGCAGTTCCACCCGGAAGTGACGCACACGCGGCAGGGTGAGCGTATCCTGCAACGGTTTATCGTGGATATCTGTGGCTGTGAAGCCTTGTGGACGCCGGGCAACATCGTCGAGGAAAGTATCAAGGCGGTACGTGAACAGGTCGGTGATGAAGAAGTCCTGCTGGGGCTGTCCGGCGGGGTGGACTCCTCTGTTGTTGCAGCACTTTTACACAAGGCGATTGGTGACCAACTGACCTGTGTGTTTGTTGACACCGGTCTGTTGCGTCACCACGAAGGTGACCAGGTGATGGCAACCTTTGCCGAGCACATGGGTGTGCGGGTGATCCGTGTCGATGCAGAAAAGCGTTTTCTCGATGCACTGGGCAGCGAGTCCGACCCGGAGAAGAAACGCAAGATCATCGGAAACCTGTTTGTTGAAGTGTTCGAGGAAGAAGCCAACAAGCTGGCAAATGCACAGTGGCTGGCGCAGGGTACGATCTATCCGGATGTCATCGAATCGGCCGGGGCCAAAACCGGCAAGGCACACCTGATCAAGTCACACCATAATGTCGGCGGGCTGCCCGAGCACATGAAGCTTAAGCTGCTCGAACCACTGCGTGAACTGTTCAAGGATGAAGTGCGCAAACTCGGTGTGGAACTGGGCCTTCCCTATGACATGGTCTACCGCCACCCTTTCCCGGGTCCCGGGCTGGGTGTACGTATTCTGGGTGAAGTCAAAAAGGAATACGCCGATATCCTGCGACTTGCCGACCACATTTTCATCGAGGAACTGCGCAAGCAGGATCTTTACGACAAGACCAGCCAGGCGTTTGCCGTGTTTCTGCCGGTCAAGTCGGTGGGTGTGACCGGTGACGGACGTCGCTATGACTATGTCGTGGCGTTACGTGCTGTGGAAACCATCGACTTCATGACAGCACGCTGGGCGCACCTGCCATATGAATTCCTCGACCACGTGTCACGCCGGATCATCAATGAAATCTCTGGAATCTCCCGTGTCACTTACGATATTTCCGGCAAGCCGCCGGCCACCATCGAGTGGGAGTGACGAAGATTTGTAAGATATTGATTTCAAGGATTAATATTGCCAAATTGATGATATAATCTGCATCATCAATGGTATATTCATGGTATTTTTGGCGGGCTGTCAGGCAAGATACAGCGATACCATGAAAGGCAGTTTGCTGTGGTCATGGTATTTTTTATGGGCGCCGTTCAGTCCCCTTTCTTGATCGTGGCTGGCGTTATTACGAGCTATAATCACGCCAAATATTAATACAAAATGGCGTGAATAAGTGCTAGAATCACGCCATGACATGGATATGGCAACAGCCTGACTGGCCAGATTTTCGCTACGACAAGCGTGCGTTCGAAGACCGGGAACTTGAATTTCGCCTGAATTCAGAGCGCCTGGCGGGTCGCTTTGATGCACTGCCTATGGCGTCCCAAGAGGATGCCACGATCGACTTGATGCTTTCTGAAGCCATCAAAACCAGTGCCATTGAGGGCGAGGATCTGGACAGAGAATCGGTCAGGTCTTCGCTACTGTCTTTGATAGCATCGGATACGCTACCGGAGAACACAGACCAGAAAGCAGCGGGAGCAGCTTCGTTGCTGGTGGACGTCCGCAAAAACTGGCAAACACCCCTGACGCATGAACTACTGGGCAAGTGGCAGTCGATGGCTGTCCCGGAGCAGCGCTACACATCACTTCTGCGGGGTGCATACCGCAACGATCCTTCGCCAATGCAGATTGTGAGCGGGCCTTACGGACGGGAAAAGGTTCATTATGAAGCCCCGCCAGCGACGCAGGTGCCTGATGAAATGGCGAAGCTTATCGACTGGTATAACCAAACCAGTTCCTTAAGCGGGGATAGGACAATACCCGGGATTGTCAGAGCAGGGATTGCCCACCTCTGGTTTGAAGTGATTCATCCCTTTGATGATGGTAATGGGCGAGTCGGCAGGGCGATTGCCGACCATGCGCTTTCGCAGTCCCTTGGCTACCCAACCACGGCTTGTCTTGCCACCGTGATAGAGGCGGACAAAAAAACTTATTACCTGCAACTGGAGAACGCGAGCCGTGGAAGCCTTGACGTAAACGTCTGGCTTGATTACTTCGCTGGCACAATCATCAAGGCACAGGAAATTGCCGGGGATGAAGTGGATTTTGTACTGGCCAAAACACGTTTCTATGAAGCCTATGGCAACCAGTTGAATGATCGGCAGGCCAGAATGGTCTCGCGTGTGTTCGCTGAAGGTCGAAAGGGTTTTGAGGGTGGAATCACCACCAGAAAGTATGAAGCGATTACCAAGTGCCCCAATCGAACAGCCAGCCGAGATCTATCTGACCTGGTTGCCAAGGGGGTCATCATGCCGCTACCGGGTGGTGGCAGAACAACGCGTTATGAGCTGACCGTTGTCGAGCCAGCCGGATTTGATTTAGAAAAGAAATGAATCTCCATTTTGAGCCATGAGTATTGATAAACTCAAAGAAAAACTGGCTGAGCTCGATGCAGCCACCCTGCGGGAGTTCATTCTCGATCTCTACCTTGGCTATCCGGATTTGAACGACAAGATCGAAGCCCTGGCGCTGTATAACGATCCTGCTGCCCTGGCCAAGGCGTTGGATAAGCGAATAAAATCGCTGCGCCGTGGGCGGCGGTTTATCGATTATCGGGCAAGTTTTGATTTTGCACGGGAACTGGAGGCGTTGCTCGCCGACATTGAACGAGGCCTGCTC
>JALVCM010000450.1 GCA_027010005.1 Thiohalobacter sp. | reverse complement strand
CACCGTTCACATCGACCCACGCCTGTGTGACACGCTGCAGCAGAGCAATCATGCAAGCTGATCCGCAAAGTCATCTGTTGCCGCCAGCAGCGCTTCTGCCACGGCGGGCTCACCGGCAGAGTGACCACTTGCGGGGATGATCTGCAATTCTGCCCGTGGCCAGGCACGGTGCAGTGCCACGGCCTGGTCAACCGGGCAAACCACGTCATAACGGCCATGGATAATCCGTCCGGGAATACCTTCAAGCCGTGGTGCATTATCGAGAATCCGGTCAGGCTCGATGAACGCGTCGTTCATAAAATAGTGACACTCGATTCGCGCCATACTCAGCGCAATGTGACTCTCGGCAAAGTGCTGCACCAGCGAGGCTTTTTGCCTGAGTGTCGAGGTCGTTCCCTCCCACACCGACCAGGCCCGTGCGGCGGCCAGGCGCCGGACCTCGTCGCCCCCTGTCAGTAGCTCGTAGTAGGCCTGCACCATGTTGTCCCGCTTCGATGGTGGTACAGGTGCAATAAAATCCTGCCAGGCTTCCGGAAACAGCCTTGAGGCCCCGTGCTGGTAGAACCAGTCGATATCCTGCTTACGGCACAGAAAAATACCCCGCAGCACCAGCGCAAGCACCCGTTCAGGGCAGGCCTGTGCATACAGCAGGCTGAGGGTAGACCCCCAGGAGCCCCCAAACAGCATCCACCGGTCTATGCCCAGGTGCTCGCGTATACGCTCCATATCCCCGAGCAGGGCCTGCGTGGTATTGCCTTCCAGGCTGGCGTGTGGCGTCGAGCGCCCGCAACCCCGCTGATCGAACAGCACAATCCGGTAGCGGTCAGGATCAAAAAACTGTCGATGCCAGGGTTCACAACCACCACCGGGGCCCCCGTGCACAAACAGCACGGGAATACCGGCCGGATTTCCACATTCCTCGACATACACTTTATGCGGTGTCTCGACGTTCAGCGTGTGCCGGACATAGGGCTCAATGGGGGGATACAGGCTTCGCATACTTTATTATTCTGACATAAAAAAAGGCGTGCAAAGCACGCCTTTTCCGATGAGTCCGTCGACCTAGATAAACAGGCAGACGTCAGCATCCTTGGCGACCGGCAGGAAGTAGGTCGCACCGACATAGTCGGTCACTTCCGGGATAAATTCGCTCTGGTCGAAACCGAATACATCCACGGTCATCTGGCAGGCAACCATCTTGACGTCAGCCTCGACACACAGGTCACGCAGCTCTTCGACGGTCGCAACACCCTTGTTCTTGAAGGTCTTCTTCATCAGGCCAGTGGCCACCTTCTCGAAACCGGGAACGCCGGCCATCAGCAGGTTAGGCATCGGCCAGTCAAAGTCCTGGAACCATTTGGGGCCAAAAGGCATTTTCATCGGCATAGCCGGATTGCCCAGCGGGCTGACCAGGCTGGTGACGTCCTTCTTCAGCAGCAACAGGCCGTAGAAGGTGAAGAAAATCGAGGTATCCCAACCCAGCGCAGCAGAGGTGGAAGCCAGGATGAAGGGAGGATAGGCCCAGTCCAGCGTACCCTTTGTCGCAATAATTGCCA
Organism: Thiohalobacter sp.; assembly: GCA_027010005.1. Taxonomy (GTDB): domain Bacteria; phylum Pseudomonadota; class Gammaproteobacteria; order DSM-19610; family DSM-19610; genus Thiogranum. The sequence continues at coordinate 2,365 of JALVCM010000450.1, read as the reverse complement.
TCGCCGGTGTGCGTGATTCTTCTATTGTTTGCAATTTGGCCGGCAACAGTTCGTCCAGTTTCTTGTTCAGCCACTCGTCCATTTGTGCTTCATTCATATCTGACATCAGTTTTCTCCTCCTAGCCGCTCTTGAATACGGATAGTTCTTTACAAAATTATTTAAGCGGATGCTGCGCCATCGCGAAACAAGACCGCACCCCAAAACAGGTATCTCAGTGCCGCTACCGTCAGATCACGAATAGCAACCTGGAAAAATGACAGAGGGCTGGCACCCAGCATGTGAGTATATGAGCGGAGTTTTTCAGGGTCAAACAAATGACTGCAATCGACGACAAACCGAAAACATCATCTCAACACTGTTCCCAGGGCAGGCCGTGGAAACGCCAGCCGCCAATTGTACCCCGGTGATGGTGTTCATCGAGTTCGCCCTCAAACCCTTCCGCAATATTATAAACACCACAGAAACCCTCTTTAATCAAAAGGTTGCCAGCCTCCAGCGAGCGCTTTCCACTGCGGCAGATAAGCAGGATCGGGGCACTTGATTCAACGGCCTCATGACAGATCCCGCCGAGTACCAGCTTGCGTATTTCGGTGACAAAATTGGGGTTGAGATTCCAGTCCGGGTAGTCGATCCAGGGAATGTGAATGGCCCCGACCGGGTGACCGACAAACAGATATTCCATATCGGAACGCACATCCACCAGGATGCTGCGGGGTTCGTCCTGCATCAGTTGCCAGGCTTCCTGTGGCGACAGCGATTTTACTTCTTCCATAGCGCTCAATCTCTCAAGGCCCTGTTCCCGCTGAAGTATAGCGCTTCATGGCTGGTGGGTTTATTTCTCAATAAACCCCACAGATGAAACAAAATATTGATATTTGCGATTAGCTTTCCCATTATTTAGCTAAATTAATAGTATTTCCGGTAGTGGCTCAGTTTAAATAACTTATTGAAATCATACAAATAGCTCAAAATAGTGAATTCCGCGTTTTCCCATATCGCCAATATTAGCAGTCAGGTGGGAAATTACTCTGCTAAACCGGCGATTTCTTCCGGTGACCATACATGATCTGACACGCCAGCAGCCATTGCAGGGGTAATTCGTAGCGATTTGTGGATTCTGCCGAAGTTGTAGTACATATAGTGCAGTGAAATAGCATGGCAATGGTTCTCGATCTTTTTACTGAATCCGTTGGTCAGCCTGGTGAACCTTCTCATGCTCATCCGCATGGTCAAATTCTGGCGCTCAATGTAGGACGTTGAGACGAAATCCTTATCCGGCTTGCCGGTGATCTTTCTCTTGGTCGCGCAGACAAACTCTGATGGGCTGTAGCGAGTTTCTGTCTGTGCCTGGCCGTACATCTTCACCAGCATGGCATAGTCTATATCTTTACCAAAAGCACCTTTAACGGCCTCCAGATAGGCTTTGTGGCCGTCTGTGGTCAATTGAACCCGATGCTTGAACCGGCCCGCCAGATTCAGCATGAATTCGTTAGCGGCGTCCGCATCCCGGCTACCAACCAACCAGCAGGGGACAATCTTGGTATCGGCGCACATACCGACCCAGGTCCAGACATCACCATAGCCAAACTGACCTTTATTATCTTCCGGGACGTTCTTCTGCTTGAAATAGCAAAAAGACCAAATTTCATCGCATTGGATTCGGCTGCACTCAAGATTCCGCAGGTATTCGTCTTGGTAGTTCAGGCAGGCAAAACCCACATCATTCAATAACTTATCGACGGTGTTCCGGCTGACATCGGCCATCCTGGCTGTTGCCCTGAGACTATTCCCTTCAACCAGCATGTGAAGGATTTGCGCCCGTTTTTTATTGCCTAGCCGATTCATACTGAACATTATACTTAACCGATTAAGCTAGTCAAGCATTTTGTTCAGTATGAATAATTGGCAGTAAAAACCCTGCTAATGCAGGGCTTAAAAAATTAAAGATAGTCTGAAATTACCATTTACTTGATGTAGACGGCCCTCGGGTCTTTAGCTTTGTCTTTCTCTTTTTTACGCTGAGAACTGAAGGGCATGGCTAAACTGTATTTTTGATAACCAACACCAATACTATCTAGCTCATCTAGCAATTTAATGTTTTTTTCTAATTGTTTCTTATCAACATTCATATTTGAGTCTATAAGCTTTTCTATATCTGTTTTTTCCATAGCACGTCCCTCAGAATATAGGTATATAACGCCCCTTCACATGTAGGACAGCAGATTGTCCAAGTTTGTCCATATAGTCTTCTAGCAACTTATAATATATCTTCAATTTATCGTTCAAATTTTGATTTTCTTCAATGTCATCGATTCTGAGATTTAACTTTTTCCTTAGAACCTCCATGGAAATTCCTCTTCCATG
>JALVCM010000449.1 GCA_027010005.1 Thiohalobacter sp. | reverse complement strand
TCCTGGCTATGTCGCTTGCACGTGCTCTACGCATCGCAGGAGTAACTTTAAGTTTCCTCGTTGTTGTCTCTTTCCAATTTCGAAATTTATATTTAACAAGCCATTCTTCTAATAACTTTATTGTTAAATCGCGCGCCTGCTTATAGCTATATAATTCAGCTGGATCGAACCTTCTTACTAAATACGTAGTTTCCTCAGTAGTTAATCCTTCCGCGCTAGCTTTTTTGATCAGTCTTTCGTATTCAGCCAGATAGCCAAGAGCTGGCACCCAATTGCCGTCAGCATTTTTTACCTGTGGGTCAATTGGGCCTAATGTCGAGTAATAATCCATATGTATGGCATCACCCGACAAAACCAATATCGTGCCAGCAGACATTGCAAAATTTGGAATAATGAATTCAACGCGAGCGTAATGCTTTCTGAAAACATTTGCTATTCGCTCCGTGACATTGATATCCCCGCCAGTCGTCTCTAAAACCACAACTAATTTTTTATCTTTTCTTTTTTTACCTTCTCTGAGCCATTCTACGCCATCTCGAATAACATCATCTATCCTATAATAAATAGGCCCTTTAAATACCAGAATATCGCTATCTAGTTCTTTCTCAATGTCATTTAAATGGCTCTCTAATTCAGCCTCAACGATACTGCTAGATGTTTGTTTTGCCTGTTTCATGCTTCATCCTTGTGCCATCTGGCCTTGGCTGCTTTTTTTGCAATTTCCCTGCGTTGCTCTGGAGTTAGTCTATTTGCCCTAGCTTTCCCGCCCTTTAAGCCACCTTTCCGGCCTAACGCGACCGCAGCCGGGTCTTTCCCTTCGTCCAGGTTTTCTTCCTCAGCCTCGCCCGTAGACAGGTCTACGATAGACTTGGCAAGCTGGTTAGCATCGCGGGGTCTTTTGGGATTTGCCATGCGAACGATTATAGCATGAGCGCTCAAGCATCGTCAGCGGGGAGAAATTTCAAACTGAGCCACTACCGTATTTCCAAATTATCGTGAATTTATAATTATTTGTGGGAAATTATTTAATTTTTCAGGCTTATTTCGGCTTATGAAGTCGTTTCAGGAATACTTTCATCTCTTTTGCAGCCTGTATATCACCATTTCGCTCCGCAACATCAATACCCGTCAACCAGGTCTGCTCGGCTTCCCCGTCTCTCCCGGCCTCTGCCAGCACTTTGCCATAGGCTTTCCAGGCCGCCGAGTAGTCTGCATCCTGCTCAACCGCGCTCGACAGGTGCATGGCAGACGTCTCCAGGTCGCCCTTCTTGTGATATTCAATCCCCAGACTGTACCTCAGCAGCGCACTGTCCCTGCCGGACGTCAGCATTTTCTCCAGATTGTCGATTACGCCCATCGAATTCGCTCCAGGGTTTTTCTCCATTGTGGACTGGCTTCCCCTGCCATCACCTTCATTCGCCGCCCCAGTTCGTTTTCATACCAGCCCTGATGATACTCCTGTGGTTCAACCTCGTAGGCCCACCAGCTGCCATCAGCATCCTGCGCTACCCAGCCAGTCCAGTCCGGCAGGTCCTCTCGACTGAACGACCGCTTCATCGACGCCAGAACGCCGGAGACAACAGGACCAGCAGGGTGAAGATTTCCAGCCGCCCCAGCAGCATGGCCGTCGTGAGCACCCACTTGGCGGTGTCATTGATATCACTATAGTGGAATCCGACTTCTCCTAACCCCGGGCCCAGGTTATTCAGGCATGCCGCGACGGCTGAAAAGGCTGTGATCTGATCCAGCCCGGTGGCCAGTAATGCCAGCATCATCAGGGTGAAACAACTGATGTAGGTTGCAAAAAAACCCCACACCGCCTCAACAACCCGCTCTGACATGGCCTTGTTTCCCACTTTTACCGGGATTTGAGCATTAGGGTGCACCAGCCTGCTGATTTCACGCATCCCCTGCTTGAACAGCAGCAGGAAACGAATCACCTTCATCCCGCCACCGGTGGAACCGGCACAGCCACCAATAAAGCTGGTGAACAGCAACATGACAGGAAGAAAACCCGGCCAGTGAAAATACTCGGCCGTGGTAAACCCGGTGGTTGTACCGATCGAAACCACCTGGAAAATGCCATGGTGCAATGCATCACCAAAGCGCTCGAAAGTCCCGCTCAGGTACAGGTAGGAAACGGTTATCACCGCCGCCAGCCCCAGCACCGCCATATAGGCGCGGAACTCCGAATCACGAAAATAGGCCAGCGGGTCGAGTGAGCGCCAGGCCACAAAATGCAGTGAAAAATTGATACCTGCCAGTAACATGAAGACAATCGCCACGGTTTCAATCGCGGTACTCTGAAAATACCCGATACTCAGGTCATGGGTTGAAAATCCACCAATCGCCACCGTGGAAAAACTGTGCCCGATGGCATCGAAAACATCCATGCCGACCACCCAGTAGGCCAGCGCACAACTGACCGTCAGGGTCAGGTAGATATACCAGAGCGCCTTGGCTGTTTCTGTGATGCGTGGCGTAAGTTTGGTGTCCTTCATCGGGCCAGGGGTTTCCGCCCGGTACAACTGCATGCCACCAATCCCGAGCATTGGCAGCACGGCAACGGCCAGCACGATAATTCCCATACCCCCGAGCCATTGCAGCTCCTGGCGATAAAAAAGGATGGAACGTGGTAACCGGTCGATGCCGGTAATGACGGTAGCACCGGTGGTCGTCAGCCCCGACATGGACTCAAACAGTGCGTCGGTGAAACTCATGTGCGGGTGGTCTGCCAGCGAGAAGGGCAGTGAACCAACCAGCGCCAGCACCACCCAGAACAGTGAAACCACCACAAAGCCGTCACGCACGCGCAGCTCGCGACGGCGCCGGTTGCGTACCGGCAGCCAGAACAGAATGCCAGTGATCAGAACACTTCCGAAGGCCGTCAGGAAGGCGGTTGCGCTACCGTCTTTCAGCCACAGCGCCAGCACCAGTGGTGGCAGCATGGTAAGGCTTGCCACCATGAGCAACAGCCCGAGAATTCGCTGAATCGTGCCAAAACTCATTGTCCCGGGCGCTTCAGAAGAAGGTGACGCCGACCTGGAACAGGCGTTCGACCTCGGCGATCTGCTGCTTGTCGATCAGGAACAGGATAACGTGGTCCTCACTCTGAATGACGGTGTCATGGTGTGCTATCAATACGTCTTCACCCCGCACCACGGCACCAATCGTTGTGCCCGGCGGCAAACGGATTTCTTCCACGGTACGCCCGACCACGCGCGATGTCTTGCTGTCACCGTGCGCTACTGCCTCGATGGCCTCTGCAGCACCGCGACGCAGCGAATGCACCACCGCGACATCACCACGCCTGACATGGGTCAACAGGCTGCCGATGGTCGCCTGTTGTGGTGACACGGCAATATCGATAGCGTCACTTTGTACCAGGTCGACATAGGCCGGACGATTGATCAGCGACATCACCTTGCGCGCGCCCAGCCGCTTGGCCAGCATGGCGGAAAGGATATTGGCCTCTTCATCA
>JALVCM010000448.1 GCA_027010005.1 Thiohalobacter sp. | reverse complement strand
CTGTTGCGCAGACGCCAGCAGGTCGTCCGCACCGGAGGCACGCGCCGTGGCCTCGGCACTGGGAAACTGCACGGGATTGACCAGCCTCAGATCCTGCAGCCCCATGTTTTTCATGGCGCGTGCGGCCGCCCCGATGTTGCCTGGGTGACTGGTTTCGACCAGCACGATACCCGGTTGTGGCATCTGCTCAGACACGGGACAGACCAAACGGCATCACGTCGTCAATCGATGCTGCGCCGGCAGCATGCATCAGCAAACGGTCAAACCCCAGTGCCACACCGCTGCAATCCGGCAAGCCATGTGCAAGCGCACCGATCAGTGCGGTATCGACCGGCATTTCTGCCTGCCCGCGTTGCACCCGGCGCCGGTTCTCTGCTTCAAACCGCTGTCGTTGTTCACTGGCATCTGTCAGCTCGTGGAAACCGTTGGCAAGTTCGACGCTGCCAAGATACATCTCAAAACGCTCCGCTACCGGGTATTCACCTTCCCGCACACGCGCCAGCGAAGCCTGCGAGGACGGGTAATCGTAAATAAACTGTGCCGGGTGGTCGGCGCGCGGTTCCAGCCAGTGCGTCACAATCAGGTCCAGCCAGCCGTCCCGGTCAGCTTCATCCAGCACCGGCAAGTTCTCTTCGCCCAGTTGTTCCGCAGCAAACTGCCGCAAAGCGGCGGTATCCTCGGTCCAGGGATCAAGTCCTGTCCCTTCAAAAAACCAGTCCCGGTAGCTGATACGCCGTGCGCCGCGGTAGTCGACCAGCCCGTCCAGCACTTCGACCAGAAAGTCATCGATCTCGTCCATCAGGGCATGCTGGTCAAACCCCGGCCGGTACCACTCCAGCATCATGAATTCAGGGTTATGCCGCACGCCGTATTCCCCGTTCCGGCACACATGGGCGAGCTGGTAAATCGGCCCGCTCCCCGCAGCCAGCAGCCGCTTCATAAAAAACTCGGGGGAACTGCACAGGTAGAGTGGCCTGCCTGCTGCTGCAGCCGGCCCGGTGTAGCGGGTATGAAAGGATTCGATAGCCGGGTCGGTTGTGGCCGCCGAGGACAGTAGCGGGGTATCGACCTCCAGCACACCCCGTTCGTGGAAAAAACGACGAATACGCGTCATCAGTGTCGCACGCAGCCGCAGGGCGTCATGACCGGCGCCGGGACGCCAGTCCACCGGAAACTCAGTCTTTGGCACGGCCGACGTATTCGCCGGTACGGGTATCAACCTTGACGACTTCACCGATATCAATGAACAGGGGGACACGCACCACGGCACCGGTCTGCAGGGTGGCCGGTTTGCCACCGCCACCCGAGGTGTCACCACGCACGCCGGGGTCGGTCTCCGTGACTTCCAGCTCAACAAAGTTGGGCGGGGTCACACTGATCGGCACACCGTCCCACAGGGTAACCAGACAGGTATCCTGCTCCTTCAACCATTTCTTCGCTTCGGCCACCGCCGCTTCACCGGCGGCAATCTGCTCATAGCTGTCCGGGTCCATGAAGTGCCAGAACTCACCATCGCTGTACAGGTACTGCATATCGGTTTCCATGACATCGGCCGCTTCCACTGTTTCGCCGGACTTGAAGGTGCGCTCAATGACCCGACCGGTCTTGAGGTTGCGGATTTTCACCCGATTGAAGGCCTGGCCCTTGCCTGGCTTCACAAACTCGTTTTCAATGATGGAACAGGGGTCGTTGTCGAGCATGATCTTCAGACCGCCCTTGAATTCATTTGTACTGTAGGTCGCCATGGAGCACCTTGTGTTGTCGATATCGGGAAAAACAGAAGCCGTATGATACCGCGAAGCCT
>JALVCM010000447.1 GCA_027010005.1 Thiohalobacter sp. | reverse complement strand
CATGATAATGGCACGCAGAGAGTTGCCGTGTGCAGACACCACTACGTGTTTGCCCTGTTGCAAGTGGGGGGTGATATGTGAATGGAAATAGGGGAGCGTGCGATCCGCTGTCATGGCAAGACTCTCGCCGTTGGGTGGCGGTACGTCGTAGCTGCGCCGCCAGATATGCACCTGTTCCTTGCCGAACTGTTCGCGGGCACGGTCCTTGTTCAGGCCCTGCAGATCACCGTAGTAACGTTCGTTCAGTTTTTCGGAGACGTAGATTTTCAGTTCCTTTTTGTCTTCATCTGCCGGGATAAAGTGCTCATACCATTCACTACCGGTCTCGTGCACGCGGAGATACTGGCTGCAGTGCCGGTTTTGTTTGAGGATTTCATACAGCGTATCCTGGGCGCGCAACAGCGCCGAGGTAAATGCCAGGTCGAAATGCTGGTCGGTCAACAGTGCTGCAGCTCGCTGTGCCTCCATCGTGCCCTGTTGGCTGAGTCCGACATCAATCCAGCCAGTGAAGCGGTTTTGCAGGTTCCAGATTGACTGGCCGTGACGTATGAGTGTTAGTCGTCCCATGGGTTGTCTCTGTTATTGCCAGCTCCAGTTGCGAATTTCCGGCATATCCTGGCCGTGTTCGGTGATGTATTGCCTGTGTTCGATCAGCTTGTCGCGCATAAGCTGCGTGAGGTAGACCCCCTTCGAACCAAGTCCTTCGACCCTTTTCACGACGTCCTCGACCAGGTGGAAACGGTCGAGTTCGTTCATGACGGTCATGTCGAACGGTGTTGTAGTCGTACCTTCTTCCTTGTAGCCACGCACGTGCAGGTTGTCGTGACCGGTGCGGCGGTAGGTCAGGCGGTGTATCAGCCAGGGGTAGCCGTGAAAGGCAAACACAATTGGTTTGTCGGTACTGAACAGGGCATCGAAGTCGGTGTCACCGAGGCCGTTCGGGTGTTCTTCTTTGGGTTGCAGGGTCATCAGGTCGACGACATTGATCACGCGGACCCTCAGTTCCGGCAGGTGTTCCCGAAGCAGTTTTACCGCGGCGAGTGTTTCAATGGTTGGCACATCGCCGGCACAGGCCATGACGACATCGGGATCACTGTCCGCATCATTGCTGGCCCACTCCCAGATGCCGATGCCGGCGTGGCAGTGGCGGATCGCGGCATCCATATCCAGCCATTGTGGCTCCGGTTGTTTGCCGGCAATAATAACGTTGACCAGGTTACGGCTGTTCAGACAGCGCTGAGTGATACACAGGGCGGTATTGGCGTCCGGTGGCAGGTAGACACGCACGATGTCGGCCTTTTTGTTGACAACGTGGTCGATGAAGCCGGGGTCCTGGTGTGAAAACCCGTTGTGGTCCTGGCGCCAGACGTGTGAGGTCAGCAGGATATTCAATGAGGCAATCGGCCGCCGCCACGGGATCTCCTTGCTGACCTTGAGCCACTTGGCGTGCTGGTTGAACATGGAGTCGACAATGTGGATAAAGGCTTCGTAACAGGAAAACAGGCCGTGCCTGCCGGTCAGCAGGTATCCTTCCAGCCAGCCCTGGCAAGTGTGTTCGGAAAGAATTTCCATCACCCGGCCATCGGGCGCGAGGTGGTCGTCGTAATCATAGGTCTCGGCTTCCCAGGCCCGGTTGGTCACTTCGAGCAGGGCACCGAGCCGGTTGGAGACAGTTTCGTCCGGGCCCATGACGCGAAAATTTTTCTGTTCCAGATTCAGCTTCATGACATCGCGCAGGAAGTCACCCATGCGGCGTGTGGCTTCACCCGTCGAGCCGCCGGGTGCGGGGACATCAACGGCATACTCGCGGTAGTCCGGGAGTTTCAGGTCTCTTAACAGCAGGCCACCGTTGGCGTGCGGGTTACGGCCCATGCGCCGGTCACCGTGTGGTGACAACTCGGCCACTTCCGCGACCAGCTGCCCGTTTTTATCAAACAGTTCTTCAGGCCGGTAGTGCTTCATCCACTGTTCGAGCACCCGAATGTGCTCCGGCTTTTCCGCCAGTTGTGCAAAAGGCACCTGATGGGAACGCCAGTAGTCTTCGAGTTTCAGTCCGTCGATTTCTTTCGGGCAGGTCCAGCCCTTGGGGGTGCGCAGGATAATCATCGGCCAGCGTGGACGGGACAGGGTTTCACCGCGGCGTGCCTGTTTCTGGATGGCGTGGATATCGCCAATAACCTTGTCGAGTGTGGCAGACATGGCCTGGTGTACCGCGTGAGGGTCGGATCCCTCGATCAGGTACGGGGTGTAGCCGTAGCCACGGAACAGGTCCATCAATTCATCACTGCTGATGCGCGCCAGTACGGTCGGGTTGGCAATCTTGTAGCCGTTCAGGTGCAGGATAGGCAGCACGGCACCGTCGCGCTCCGGGTCCAGGAACTTGTTGGAATGCCAGGCCGTGGCGGCCGGGCCGGTTTCCGCCTCACCATCGCCAACCACACAGGTGACGATCAGGTCAGGGTTATCAAAGGCAGCACCATAGGCATGGCTCAGGGAGTATCCCAGTTCGCCACCCTCATGAATCGAGCCGGGCGTCTCCGGTGCGGTATGGCTGGGGATACCGCCGGGAAAGGAGAATTGTCTGAACAGCTGCTTCATACCGGCTTCATCCGGTGTAATGTTGGGATACAGCTCGCTGTAACTGCCTTCAAGCCAGGTATTGGCGACCAGCCCCGGTGCGCCGTGGCCCGGCCCGGTGACGTAAATCATGTCCAGCTCATGAGTTCTGATCACCCGGTTGAGGTGGGCATAGATCAGGTTCAGGCCGGGCGTGGTACCCCAGTGTCCCAGCAGGCGCGGCTTGATGTGTTCGAGTGACAGTGGCAGCCTGAGTAGCGGATTGTCCAGCAGGTATATCTGCCCGATGGAGAGATAATTGGCGGCGCGCCACCAGGCGTCGATCAGCGCGAGTTCACGGCTGTCGAGCGGTGTGTCCGTTACCGTAAAGTTTGATTCAATCATGCGGTATGTCCCTGTAAACCGGCTGTAAGCTGCATTCATGTGCAGTGCGTCGGGAATTCTGCGCGTGTTGTTTGCAGCATGCTGCAACCTGGGTGACAGCCATCCTGTCATTGCTGGCCTACTGTATATCCCGTAGTGCACAAACTGTTTTAAAACAACCCGGAAAAGGAGTGCATGTGATGAGACGTTTATATTTTCTTTTGCCCAATGTGGAGGTTGCACACAAGGTCGTTGACGAGTTGTTGCTGGCGCGTATCGAGGAGCGTCACATTCATGTCATTGCACCGGAAGGTGTCACGCTGGGTGACTTGCCAGAGGCGTCGTTGCTGCAAAAAAGTGATTTTATCCCGGCTGTGGAGCGAGGTATCGCACTGGGTGGGGCAACCGGCGTACTGGCAGGACTGGCCGCTATTGCCATGCCCGGTGTTGTCGTTGCCGGCGGAGCCTTGCTGGCCATGAGCCTGCTGGGGGCGGGCATGGGTGCCTGGCTGGGTGGCATGATCGGTATGGATGTCGACAACAGCCGTGTGAAGGAATTTCAGTCGGCGATTGAAAAAGGTGAGCTTCTGATGATGGTCGATGTGCCAAAGGAGCGGGTCAGTGAAATTGAAGACCTGGTCAGGAAGCATCATCCGGATGCGGATTTTGAAGGAACCGAGCCGACGATTCCCGCCTTCCCGTAATCGTGCTGTTTTACCGGGACAGTGCTGCGAGCGTGTGCCGGGCGATCATCAGTTCCTCATTGGTGGGGATAACCCGTGTTTCAACCTGGCTGGCGGGTGTGCTGATACAGGATGCATCCTGCCGATTGGCGGTTTCATCGAGTTCCAGTCCAAGCCACCGGCAGCCAGTGGCAATGGCGGAGCGTATTTGCATGCTGTGTTCACCGATACCACCGGTGAACACCAGTGCATCGATACCACCCAGTGCCGCGGCCAGTGAGCCGATGGCACGTACTGTGTGGTGGACAAACAGGTCAATCGCGAAGCGGGCCTCGGGTCTTTCTGAATCAAGCAGGGTACGCACATCATCACTGATACCCGATACACCCAGCAGGCCGGACTCGAAGTAGAGCAGGTCAGAAATTGCCTGTGGTGTCATTCCCTGTTCCTGCAGATAAAGCACGACAGCGGGATCAATACTGCCGCAGCGGGTACCCATGGGTACACCATCCAGTGGGGTAAAGGTCATTGTAGTGGCAACACTGTGACGCTGGTGCATGGCACACAGACTGGCACCGTGCCCCAGGTGTGCAACAATGATCTTGCCATACGCTGTTTCACCGAGGTGATCGGGCAGAACACTGGCGATATATTCATAAGACAAGCCGTGAAAGCCATAGCGTCTTACATCATCCAGCATTTCATGATGTGGAAGTGCAAAGTGTTGTTCGACCTCGGCGCGTGTCGTATGGAACGCGGTATCGAAACAGGCCACCTGGGCCAGCTCCGGCTGCAGTGCCTGTAGTGCCGTAATGCCTGACAGGTTGGCTGGCAAGTGGTTTGGTGCAAGGGGCGTCAGTGTATTCAGATAGTGGAGTACGTCGTCCGTGACCATGACCGGTGTATTAAACCGTGTTCCACCATGCACAATACGGTGGCCGACGGCAGTCAGTGCTGTGTCACCGGGATACCCCGATAACCATGTCATCAGGGTCGACAGTGCCTGTTCGTGGTTTTTGACGGTTATGGCCGTCTCATGGGTTTGCCCGTTTTCCGAAACCCGGAAACTGCCGGCCTGTCCGATACCGCTCAGCTGGCCTCGACAGTGTTCCTGCAGCGTGTTCTGGTCCCCGCCGGTAAACAGTGAAAATTTCAGGCTGGAGGAACCGCTGTTGATGACCAGCAGATTACCCGCGCCGGAGGCCATACAGGGCTAGATCCTGTACATCGGGTGTACGGTAGTGTTCATTTGCATCCAGTACACCGTATCGAACATGAGCCACTGTACGAGGATAAACCCGGCAATGGCCAGCAGGGCCATAACGATGGCTGCGAGTACAGCATCACCAAAGCGCTCGACCTCAAATCCTGGCACAATCGCCGCAGTGAGTTTTATCATGACCGCGTTGATCAGCAGCGCAAACAGTCCGAAGGTAAATACCGTGAGCGGCAAGGTAAGAAACCACAGGATTGGCCGGATGACTGCGTTGATGACCCCCAGTACCAGTGCCGCCAGCAACAGGCTGCCGGAAGACCTGGCTTTTACGCCACCTACCATGAGCGTTACCAGCCAGAGGCCCAGCGCGGTAATCAGCCATATCAGCAGAAACCCGATCAGCATTTTTTACTGCTCCTGTGAATTTTGGGCCATTCTGCCCATTCTGCCCTGGCACGGCTGCAACCTGGGTGACAACACTGCGGGACAATCAGTGGTAGATTGAGCAGCGTTCCCGGATCATCAGGGTGGATGGTCCAGGTCAAGTGCTACCGGGGAATACTCTTATGAATGATACAGACAAATCGCCAGCCACAGAAGGTAAACCGCCACGCCTGGTGCTGGCGTGTGGCATATTCGACGATGAGGCCTCTGCGAAGCGCGTGGTGGAAAAACTCATCGAGGATGATTTTCCCATGGACCAGTTATCACTGCTGCACCGGTCCGGTGGAGAGGGTGACGATATGCTGGGCCTTGCATTTACCAATACCGAAGAACGTGTGAAGGTCTGGGGTGAGCACGGCGCGGCATGGGGTGCGCTGTGGGGCCTGCTTGCAGGTGCTACCGGCCTGTTTATGCTGCCAGGTATTGGACCGTTACTGGCGGCGGGACCGGTGGTCGAGGCGCTGGGCGGTGCGATTGCCGGGGCTGCCCTGACCGGTGGTGTCATGGCCGGTGCAGCGGCATTGACACAGCTGGCCAGTGCGTTGCACCGCATGGGTGTACCGGATGCGGACATCGAAATGATCCACGATGCCATTCAGCAGGGGCGCTATGCCGTCATTCTGCACTGCACGCCCGACCAGGCCCAGCACTGTGCCATGCGTCTTGGCTGGGCCGGGGCCGACCCGGTTGTCACCATGCCGATAGCGCATTAATAAGGAGTCTTAATGAAAATCACGTTTCACGGTGCCGCCCGGGGTGTAACCGGTTCCTGCCATCTGGTTGAATGTGCGGGTAGGCGTATCCTGGTGGATTGCGGGATGTACCAGGGCGGGCATGAACTGGTCGAGGAAAACTCCGCCCCGTTCGGTTTTGACCCTGCCGATATTGACTACCTGCTGCTGACCCACGCCCATCTCGATCATTGCGGGCGGATTCCTTTACTGGTCAAACAGGGTTTCAGGGGCGAGATCATCACCACATCTGCATCCGCTGAACTGGCACGACTGGTCATGCTGGATTCTGCCGGTCTGCAGGAAGAGGAAGCGCGTTATCAGTTGCGCAAGGCACGTCGGCATGGCGGTAACCACAACAAGACTATCGAGCCGCTTTATACCACACTGGATGCACTCAACAGCCTGGAATACTTTGGCCGGCATGCTGGCTATGACAAGGCTCTGCGACTGGATGGCGGTATCGACGCAACGTTTATTGATGCCGGGCATATCCTTGGTTCTGCCAGTATTGTGCTGGACCTCGAAGAGGAAGGCCACAAGCATCGCCTGCTGTTCTCCGGCGATCTCGGCTACAGCGGCAGGGCCATATTGCGTAACCCTTCCAGTCCACAGCCGGTCGATAGCGTGGTGATGGAAACGACCTATGGCGATCGCCTGCACAAACAACTGCAGCCGTCCATTGATGAGTTGTACAGCGTTATCAATGAAACCGTGCAGCGCGGCGGGAATATTATTATCCCGACCTTTGCGCTGGAACGTGCCCAGGAAATTCTCTACTACCTGCGGGAAGGTGTGAACAACGGCCATATCAAGCATTTTGCCAATGTCTTTCTCGATTCACCCATGGCTATCTCCGCTACGCAGATCTTCCGGCGGCACCCGGAATGTTTCAACAAGGAGACACTGAAAATTTTTGACGGCGGTACAGATCCCTTTGATCTGCCTGGTTTGCACTTTACCCGCGAAACAGCCGAATCCATGGCGATTAACCAGATTGATGGCGGTGCGGTGATTATGGCGGGTTCGGGTATGTGCACCGGCGGTCGTATACGCCACCACCTCAAGCACAACCTGTGGCGGCAGCAGAACAGCATCGTGTTTGTCGGCTATGCCGCGCAGGGAACACTGGCACGCCGCATTATTGATGGTGCGGAAACGGTACGTATTTTTGGTGAAGATATTCCGGTCAAGGCCAGTGTGCACACTATCGGTGGATTTTCCGCGCACGCCGACCAGGCCGAGCTACTGGCCTGGCAACAGCGAACCGGACAGCCGGCTACAACTTTCCTGGTGCACGGTGAAGAAGACGCCATGCGGGCATTTGCGAAAAAGCTGGGCAATACCCGGGTCGAGATGCCCGAACTTCACCAGAGTTTTACCCTGTGATTAGTGACATAGAACAGGAGACTGCCAATGCCGGGCAAAGT
>JALVCM010000446.1 GCA_027010005.1 Thiohalobacter sp. | reverse complement strand
AGGCGGCCCTTGCTCCAGGAGATCTCCATGAGGAAGTCCAGGAAGGGCTCGCGTATCACGTCGCGACTGGTGATGCGCACCACTGGCTTGCCGGCCGCGTTGCGTATCACATTGAATTTGAGTTTGGAGAGGAACAGCGGGCGATCAATGCCGGCCTGTTCGAAAGCCCTGGGCGAACCCATGGAAACCTTGAGCTCCTGCATTTCCGCATCGGTCGCGGAGAGCAGCTCGACTTCTGCTTCAAGTGGTTGATTCAGCGCCGATTTTAGATCAATTTCACCGAGTCCCAGTGCAACCACGTTTCCTGTGGTCAATGCGCCCAGCATTGCCATTGCCAAGGCCGATTTCCTGAACATAAAAGTCCCCTTTTTTCCCTCGTTCGCATCCACAAGCGAACCCGGCCGTTCTCTCGACCGGACCATGTGCATCCACTGGCAGCCCGGAACTACGCTGAACAGACTTGCTCAGAGGTAGTTTTTTACCAGTATTTCAGCAATCTGAATACTGTTAAGGGCTGCCCCTTTGCGCACATTATCGGCGACCACCCATAAATCTAAACCTCTGGGATGCGAGATATCTTCACGAATGCGACCGACGTAGACCGGATCACTGTTTGCCCCCTCGGTCACGGCAGTCGGGTAGCCACCATCCTTGTGTTCATCCATGACCTCGATGCCCGGCGAACCCGCCAGTAACTCGCGGCACTGGTCGGCGCTCATCTTGTCGCGGGTTTCGATGTGCAGGGCCTCGGAATGACCAAAAAATACCGGCACACGCACCGCAGTGGGGTTCACGAGAATCGTCTCGTCACCCATGATCTTGCGCGTCTCCCAGACCATTTTCATTTCTTCCTTGGTGTAACCGTTGTCCTGGAACACATCGATATGTGGCAACACGTTGAAGGCAATCTGTTTGGGGTAAACGCTGGCCTTGACTTCTTTTGTATTCAATATGTTAGCTGTTTGTGTGGCCAGCTCCTGGATGGCGTCCTTACCGGTACCGGAAACGGCCTGGTAGGTGCAGACATTGATCCGCTCGATGCCGACGGCGTCGTGGATCGGCTTCAGCGCCACCAGCATCTGGATGGTGGAACAGTTGGGGTTGGCGATAATGCCGTGGTCCTTGTAGTGGGCGATCTTTTCCGGGTTGACCTCCGGCACCACCAGCGGGATCTCGTCGTCGTAACGGAACTGTGAGGTATTGTCGATAACCACACAGCCGGCTGCCGCGGCTTTCGGTGCATATTCTTTAGATATGGACGCGCCGGCGGAGAACAGGCCGATCTGCGCTTTGGAAAAATCGAAGTCGGCAAGATTCTGCACGGTGAACATTTTGTCGCCGAATCTCACCTTGCTGCCGGCGGAACGTTCGCTGGCCAGTGGGTAGACCTCGCCAACCGGGAACTTGCGCTCGGCGAGAATTTCCAGCATGACTTCACCGACTGCACCGGTAGCGCCGACCACGGCAACATCAAATGTACGACTCATAATGACTCCTGATTCCTGTATTTTCTTCTACCCTTCGTCCTGCCCTCCGTCATTCCGGCGCATGCCGGAATCCATGCCACCCAATGTTCTGGATGCCGGCCTTCGCCGGCATGACGAAACAGGTAAGGTCTTACGTTAATCTTAAAGCGCTGCCACCACGGCATCGCCCATTTCGGCAGTCCCCACGCTGGCCTGCCCCTCGGCGGCAATGTCCGGGGTACGCAAACCCTGGTCCAGCACCTTGCCCACGGCGACTTCGATACGCTCCGCTGGCTCTGGCTGGCCGAAGCTGTAGCGCAGCATCATCGCCACCGACAGGATCGTTGCCAGCGGGTTCGCCACGCCCTGCCCGGCAATGTCGGGGGCCGAGCCGTGGATCGGTTCGTACATGCCCTTGCCGTCCGCATCCAGCGAGGCGGATGGCAGCATGCCGATCGAACCGGTCAGCATGGCGGCCGCATCGGACAGGATATCGCCGAACAGGTTGGTGGTCACCATGACATCAAACTGTTTGGGCGCACGCACCAGCTGCATGGCAGCATTATCCACGTACATATGGCTCAGTTCGACGTCCGGGTAGTCCTTTGCCAGCTCCAGCATCACCTGGCGCCACAACTCGGTGACTTCCAGTACATTGGCCTTGTCGACCGAACACAGGCGCTTGCCGCGTTTCTGCGCAATCTCAAACGCGGAACGGCCGATACGCTCGATCTCCGACTCGCGGTACACCAAGGTATTGAAACCTTCCTTCTCACCATTGTCGAGCGTGCGCACGCCGCGTGGCTGGCCGAAATAAATCCCACCGGTGAGTTCACGCACGATCATGATGTCCAGGCCGGACACGACCTCGGGCTTCAGTGTCGAAGCCTCCGCCAGTTGCGGGTAAAGAATCGCCGGGCGCAGGTTGGAAAACAGCTTCAGTTCCGCGCGCAGACCCAGCAGGCCCTGCTCCGGCCGCAGTGGACGGTCCAGCGATTCATACTGCGGGCCGCCAACCGCGCCGAGCAGAATGGCATCTGCCGCGCGCGCCTGCACCAGGGTATCTTCCGGTAACGGGTGGCCCTTGGCGTCGTAGGCCGAACCACCAACCAGGCCCTGTTCCAGCTCCACCGACAGGCCGTCGGCCCTGAGCCGGTCCAGCACTTTCACGGCTTCCGCAACAATCTCCGGGCCGATGCCGTCACCGGGGAGTATGAGTATCTTCTTCATAGTCATTTTTCCTGAAATAAAAACACACAATTCACACCGTGGACACCCCCCTGTAGGAGCGGGCTTGCCCGCGAACGGGTTTTGCCTGACCCCGTTCTGTTCGCGGGCGAGCCCGCTCCTACAGAGTTATAGCATTGAACAACCAGGGCGCTTCGGCGCGACGGCGTTGTTCGTAGGCATGAATTTCATCGGCATGCTGCAGGGTCAGACCAATATCGTCCAGCCCGTTGAGCAGGCAGTACTTACGAAACTCGTCCACCTCGAAGTGGATGACCTCACCATCCGGTGTGGCGATGGTCTGCGCTTCGAGATCCACCATCAGGCGGTAACCTACACTGGCCTCGACCTCGGCAAACAGGCGATCCATTACCCCCGCATCCAGCACGATGGGCAGCACACCGTTCTTGAAACAGTTGTTAAAAAAGATATCTGCAAAGCTCGGCGCGATCACAACCCGGAAACCCGCGTCTTCCAGTGCCCAGACCGCGTGCTCGCGCGAGGAACCACAACCGAAGTTCTCGCGCCCGAGCAGGATCTGCGCGCCGTGGTAACGTGGCTGGTTCATCACGAAGTCCGGGTTCGGGCGCCGCTTGCTGTGGTCCTCGCCGGGTTCACCCGGGTCGAGGTAGCGCCAGTCATCGAAGGCATTGGGGCCAAAGCCGCTGCGCTTGACCGACTTGAGGTATTGCTTGGGGATGATGGCGTCGGTATCGACATTGGGTCGATCGAGCGGCATCACCAGGCCGTCAAGTGTTGTGAATTTTTCCATATCGCTATTAGCCCTTAACCTGTTGTGTTTACAACCATCAATGCAGGAGCGGGCTTGCCCGCGAATGTTACGGGGACCAACCAAAACCCGTTCGCGGGCAAGCCCGCTCCTACGCGTCGTTCAGACCAGTTCGCGGGCATCGATAAAATGCCCGGCCACCGCTGCTGCGGCCGCCATCGCCGGGCTGACCAGGTGCGTGCGCCCACCGGCGCCCTGGCGCCCCTCGAAGTTGCGGTTGGAGGTCGAGGCACAACGCTCGCCCGGTTCCAGCCGGTCGGCATTCATGGCGAGACACATGGAACAACCCGGTTCACGCCATTCAAAGCCGGCCTCGATAAAGATCCTGTCCAGTCCTTCTTCTTCAGCCTGCTGTTTAACCAGCCCCGAGCCAGGTACTACCATGGCAAGCGCGACATTGTCCGCCACCTTGCGGCCTTTCGCGACTGCTGCCGCCTGGCGCAGGTCCTCGATACGCGAGTTGGTGCAGGAACCGATAAACACCTTGTCAATCGTTATGTCGGTAACCGGCATGCCGGGTTGCAGTGCCATGTATTCGAGCGCCTTCTGCATACCGGTCTGTTTCACGCTGTCAGTTTCCTGTGCCGGGTCGGGTACCGCCGCGTTGACCGGCACCACCATTTCCGGTGAGGTGCCCCAGGTAACCTGCGGCTGAATATCCGCTGCCTTCAGCGTCACCACGCGATCGAACACTGAATCATTATCACTGTGCAGGTCACGCCAGTTCTCGATGGCCCGTTCCAGCATCTCGCCCTTCGGCGCAAACGGCCGGCCGGTGACATAATCAATCGTCTTCTGGTCGACAGCCACCATGCCGCAGCGCGCACCGGCTTCAATGGCCATGTTGCACACCGTCATGCGGCCCTCGATGGAAAGCGATTCGATCCCGCTACCGGCAAACTCGATGGCATAGCCCGTGCCGCCGGCCGTGCCGATCTCGCCGATGATGGCCAGCACCACGTCCTTGGCGGTGACGCCTTCGCCGAGTTCGCCTTCCACGCGCACCTGCATGTTTTTCGATTTCTTCTGGATCAGGCACTGGGTCGCCAGCACGTGCTCGACTTCCGAGGTGCCGATACCGAACGCCATGGCACCGAACGCACCGTGCGTGGAGGTATGCGAATCACCGCACACTACCGTCATACCGGGCAGGGTGGCGCCCTGCTCCGGGCCGATGACGTGCACAATGCCCTGGCGCAGGTCGTTCATGTGGAACTCGGTAATCCCGAAACTCTCGCAGTTGCTGTCCAGGGTTTCCACCTGGAGTCGCGCCACCGGATCGGTAATACCTGCCACGCCCTGGTCACGCTGCGTGGTCGGGACATTGTGGTCGGGCACCGCCAGCACGGCATCTGTACGCCAGGGGTTGCGCCCGGTGAGGCGCAGCCCCTCGAAGGCCTGCGGTGAGGTCACTTCATGTACCAGGTGCCGGTCGATATAGATAAGACCGGTGCCGTTGTCATCCTCGCGCACGAGGTGTGCGTCCCACAATTTGTCGTAGAGTGTCTTGCCGCTCATCGTTCCCTCCTGACTGTGACGCTATCCTACGGCGGAACCATAAATAACTCCAATTCATATTTTTCATATTTTGGATTACTATATGGAATATGGATGTTGCTTCACTCAGGGCTTTTCTCGCTGTCGCCGATGCCGGTTCCTTCTCGCAGGCGGCGGAACGCCTGTTTCTGACCCAGCCCGCCATCAGCAAACGCATTGCGTCGCTGGAAAATGAGCTGGATGCGCGCCTGTTCGACCGCATCGGACGCACCGTGTCACTGACGGAAGCCGGCCGCGCCCTGCAACCCAGGGCACGCACCATCCTGGTGGAAATCGAGGACAGCGTGCGCGCCATCTCTAACCTTACCGGCGAGGTCCATGGCACACTACGTTTCGCGACCAGCCACCACATCGGCCTGCATCGCCTGCCACCGGCACTGAAGGCCTTTACCCGGCAGCACCCGGAGGTACGACTGGATATCCGTTTCATGGATTCCGAGGCCGCCTGTGTGGCTGTTGAACACGGCGAACTGGAACTGGCCATCGTTACCCTGCCACCCGATCCTTCAGTAAATCTTTCGCTCGACCCGGTGTGGGAAGACCCGCTGGGGATCGTGGTTTCGAACGAGCACCCGCTCGCCAACCAGCGTCGAACGGGCTTATCTTCACTGCTGGAGCACCCGGCCATTCTGCCGGCAACCGGTACCTACACACGCCAGATCGCTGAACGGGCTTTCAGCGAGGCCGGGGTAAAACTCGACGTCATCCTGTCGACAAACTACCTGGAAACCATCCGCATGCTGGTCTCGGTTGGCATGGGCTGGAGCCTGTTGCCATTGACCATGCTGGACGGACAGCTGAAACATATCCGGGTGCGCGAACTGCAGTTGCAGCGCACCCTGGGCGTGGTCACGCACCGGGAACGCACGCTGTCGAATGCGGCGCTGGCCTTGCAGGCGTTACTACACGCGGCGTGACCCTCGCCTGACTATTTAAAACCCACTGTCATTCCGCTTAAAACTACCGTCATTCCGGCGAATGCCGGAATCCATGTTATTGAAAACACTGGATCCCGGCATTCGCCGGGATGACGGTAAATGAATTAACCAGAGGTTCCGGGGTTTTTACTCTGACCCCGAATATTTCTCAGGAAGACGTGGTAAACTGTTACCTATTAAACTAATACCTGATTACGGTGGCCCTATGTCCGAAGTACAGTTCAACCCGAAACTCAGCGACGAAATCAAGGTTTCCCCGGAAGCCGTCGAGCAGCTGATCGCGCTCACCGAGAATGAAGACGCCGTCACCGGCGTGCGTATCTTTGTCTCCGGCGGGGGTTGTGGCGGCATGTCTTACGGCATGACCTTTGTTGAACAGCCGAACCAGTACGATTGCGTGCTGGAAAAAGACGGCATGAATATCTATGTTGATGCCGTTGCGCTGGGCTTCCTCGAAGGCGTGGAAATCGACTTCAAGACGCAGGGCGTAAACAAGAGCTTCGTGTTCAAGAACGTATTCGCCAACACCGGCGGCGCTGGCACCTGCGGCGCCTGTGGTGCAGCCGGCGGCGGTTGCGGCTGAGCCATTACCTCCTGCTGGTTGCCCAGCCGGGCAGCTACCGTATCGCACCCTACCTGTTCGCCGCCCGGCGAATGGGTGTGGATACGCTGATCGCCTCGCGTGGCGAGCATTCCCTTATTACCGAAGTCTCCCGCGGCCTGCACATCGACCCGGACAACAGCCAAACAGCCTTGCAGGACATTCTTCGCCAGGCTGAACTGACCCCCTTCGACGGTATTCTTGGCAGCGATGACAGTACCGTCGAGCTGGCCGCCATGGCCGCGCAGGCACTGGGCCTGCCACACAACCCGCCCGGGGCTGCACGCCTGTCACGCCGCAAGGACCTCGCCCGCGCACACCTGGCGCTGGCCGATGTGCCTGTCCCCATGCACAGTCTGGTTGACCTGAACAAACCGCTGGAAAGGCAGGCGCAGGCCATGCCCTGGCCATGCGTCATCAAACCACTCAATCTGTCTGCCAGCCGTGGCGTGATGCGTGTGAATAACCTGGATGAATTCATTGCTGCGTGTGAACGCGTCAAACCCATTCTTGCCGAACAGACCGATCCGTTCCTGCAATCGAACCTGCTGATAGAACGTTACATCGACGGGATTGAAGTGGCCTACGAAGGCTTCCTGCACGAAGGCCGGCTCACCACCCTGACCCTGTTCGACAAACCCGATCCACTGACCGGTCCGTTCTTTGAGGAAACTATCTACGTCACACCTTCACAGCTTGATGCGGCAACGCAGGCACGGATCGAACGCAATGTCGCCCGCGCCTGTGAAGCCTATGGCCTGACCACCGGCCCGGTGCACGCTGAATTGCGTGTCGATGAACATGACGCGTGGATACTGGAAGTCGCCTCGCGCACCATCGGCGGTGACTGTGCGCGCATCCTCGACCAGGGCAGTGACTTCAATCTGGAAGAACTGG
>JALVCM010000445.1 GCA_027010005.1 Thiohalobacter sp. | reverse complement strand
ACCGTTGCCGTTGTCACCCACCAGCGGCTTGGGCATAAAGGTGGCAGTCTTGCCATAACTGTGCGCCACATTCATCACGACATATTTCAGGATCTGCACTTCGTCGGACTTGCGAACCAGCGTGTTGAACACCGTGCCGATTTCACACTGGCCTGCTGTTGCAACTTCATGGTGATGCACTTCGGTCGGGCAACCCATTTCGTCCAGCGCGAGACACATGGCGGAACGCATGTCGTGTAGTGAATCAACCGGAGGGACCGGGAAATAACCGCCTTTGATACCCGGACGGTGGCCAATGTTGCCATCTTCATAAACACGTTCGGCATTCCAGGAAGCTTCATCGGAATCAACCTTGTAGAAAGCGCCGCTCATATCGGCACCCCAGCGGACGTCGTCCAGTACAAAGAATTCGTTTTCCGGACCAAAGAATGCCGTATCGGCAATGCCCGTGGATTTCAGGTAAGCCTCGGCGCGATGGGCCAGGGAACGCGGGTCGCGCTCATAACCCTTCATGGTGGCAGGCTCAAGAATGTCACAACGCAGGTTCATGGTGGACTCGTCGGCAAACGGGTCCATCACGGCCGTGGTGGTATCCGGCATCAGCACCATGTCGGATTCGTTAATGCCTTTCCAGCCGGAAATACTCGAACCATCGAACATTTTGCCGTCCTTGAAAAAGCCGGCATTGATTTCACAGGAAGGAACGGTAACGTGCTGCTCCTTGCCCAGTGTGTCAGTGAAACGCAGGTCAACGAATTTGACCCCGTTATCCTTCATCAGTTTGTTTACCTTCGCTGCGGACATCTAGCTTCCTCCGAAATGGGACGTGTCTCAAAAATAAAAACGGGTTCTGACCGGGTTGCCGGATCAAATACCGGTGAATCCAAAAAGTGTTCCTGCAAGGAGCAGGAATTATGCCACGCGAAAAAACGCTGGCAAGTCGGGCCTTTGGGACATTCAGCCGCTTGCCCGCCCGGCCAAACCGCACCAAATGTGGGCCTTAGCCCTTGATTATGCTCCATAATAGTGCGCACTCAGGCCCGAAAACAGACCTGTACATGCTCGACTTCGGGCAAGGTTTTTGCGGATTGTTCAATACGCTGTACCAGCTGTACGGGGTCATCATACTGGTCCAGTACCGAAAACGGCAGCGTAATATCCACCTGCAGCGTCCCGCCCAGGTAGTGCAGGGTAATATCTTCACTGTGGATACTGGCCATATCGGACCACTGGTCGCGCAGGCGCGCAATCAGTTCTTCCCGCAACGGCAGATGATCACAGGGCGATTCCTTTTCATCGTCCTCCGGGTCGATATGCACCGTCACATCGGTGACTTCATCGAAACGTTCCAGCAACCGGCGCCGTACTGTATCTCCAATCTGGTGGCCTTCCGATACACTGATGCGCGGATCGACCTGTAAATGCAGATCGACCAGTGCGCGTCCGCCACTGCGGCGCGTGCGCAGCATGTGCAGGGCTCGCACACCGTTTACCTGGAAAATGGCATCACGGATGGCTTCCACCAGTTCCGGCTCCAGTGCGGTATCGATCAGTTCACGGGTACTGGACAACACCAGATCCAGGCCGATCTTGGCAATCATCACGGCCACCACCACCGCGGCGACCGCATCGAGATAGTGGTAACCCATCATGGCGCCCGCCACACCGATAAATACCACGATGGAAGAAATAGCATCACTGCGGTGATGCCAGGCATTGGCCATCAGCATGTTGGATTTCAGGCGCCGCGCCACATTGACGGTGTACTGGTAGAGGGCTTCCTTGGAAAGTACCGACAGGAATGCAACCACCAGCGCCAGTACGCCGGGTGTAAAC
>JALVCM010000444.1 GCA_027010005.1 Thiohalobacter sp. | reverse complement strand
CGCATATCGCCAAATGAATACCCGAACGCATCCAGTGCACGCACCACATCCGGCAGCCAGCCGACCAGGTGCAGGGCAACCAGTATCCAGATCGATGTACTGATCAGGTTTTCCCAGGCCTTGACCGCGGGACCGGGGCGCAATGCCTTGCGCAGCACATAGACAACAAGGCGCACCAGCGCCAGCGACAGCATCAGCGGCACGGCAAAGTTCAGCAACGTGACATCGACTTTCATCGATTCCAGGATCGCCCGGCCGACCAGCGCGCCCAGCAACAGGCTCAGCGGGAAGACCACACGCTGCAGACTGCGTAGCGTGATATGCCTGAAGGTACGCTCCCCGGCACTGGACGTGGTTGCCAGCAGGTAACGTCCCAGTGTGCGGTGCACCATGATGGCGCCAATACCGGCCAGCATGAGAACGGCCAGCTCCCAGCCCATGGCCACGTAATCGATCTGGCTGACCCAGCCTTTCAGTTTGTCCAGATACGCCTCAAACAAGACCGTATAATCTCCTCACGCAGACCGACACCATGCACCATGAATGACAGTAAACATAACACAGACCGGCAGTTACGGCGTATTCGCTCCTTCGTGCGCCGCGAAGGGCGGCTGACGCCCGGTCAGCAGCGCGCACTCGACGCGTTGTGGCCCCGCTATGGCCTCGATTTCGACGCCACCCCGGACTGGCCGGACCCTGCGAGCCGGTCTGTCCCGCTGACGCTGGAGATCGGTTTCGGCAACGGTGACAGCCTGGCGCAGATGGCGGCAGCAGACCCGGACAGCCGTTACATTGGTATCGAGGTACACCGCCCCGGCGTTGGCCACCTGCTGAAAACGCTCGATGCGCAGGGCAGCGATAATGTCCGCATCTACTGTCACGACGCCGTGGAAGTGCTGGAACAGAAAATACCGGATGCCTCACTGGACCGCGTACTGCTGTTCTTTCCGGATCCCTGGCACAAGACAAAACACCACAAGCGACGTATCGTGCAACCCGATTTTGTCGCACTCATTGCCCGCAAGCTGCGGCCCGGCGGCCACTTTCACATGGCCACCGACTGGGCGCCCTACGCCAGCCATATGCTGCGCGTCATGCAGGCTTGCCCGGACTTCCGCAACACCAGCCCGACCGGTGATTTTGTCAAACGCCCCGGCTACCGGCCGGTCACCAAATTCGAACGCCGCGGCCAGCGCCTCGGGCATGTCGTATCCGACCTGGTATTTGAACGAATCCAGACCGGGAATCAATGACTTACCCGCCAATTGGCGCCCATGTCGCAAAAGTGGTTCAATACGCCGTTCCGGCTTGCGGCCGGAGGTCGCGGAATGCCCTGTTTGCCGAGTACGCGACAACAACAGAATTCACACAGTCTGCCTGTGCACGATGGCGGGCTGTCTACGCTTTTCAGTAACAGGTTTGAGGAGAGTTGTATGTCCAAGAAGCACCCCGTGATTGCGGTGACCGGTTCCTCCGGCGCCGGCACCACGACCGTCAAGGTCGCCTTCGAGCATATTTTCCGCCGTGAGGGCGTGAACCCGGCCATCATCGAAGGTGACAGCTATCACCGCTATGACCGCGTCGCCATGAAGGCCGCGATGGAAGAAGCGGAAACAAAAGGTAATACCAACTTCAGCCATTTTGGTCCTGAAGCCAACCTGTTCGACAAAATTGGCGAAACATTCAAACAGTATGGTGAAACCGGCAGCTGTGAGCGTCGCTATTACCTGCACAGTGAGGAAGAGGCCGAGCCGTTTGGTCAGAAGCCCGGCGAATTCACGCCCTGGGAAACCATCCCGCCCGGGACTGACCTGCTGTTCTATGAAGGTCTGCACGGCGGTGTCGT
>JALVCM010000443.1 GCA_027010005.1 Thiohalobacter sp. | reverse complement strand
CATCAACAGCACCGGCCTGCCGGACAAGGATCACTACACCACGGCACGTGACATTGCGCGTATTGCCCGTGCACTGATCGCGGAGTTCCCCGAGTATTACCAGTGGTACTCACAGCGCAGCTTTACCTACAACGGTATCACCCAGTACAACCGCAATAAATTATTGTGGCGCGACGAGTCGGTCGATGGCCTGAAAACCGGCCACACGGATTCTGCCGGCTACTGCCTTGTCACCTCGGCCGAACGCGACGGCATGCGCCTGATCAGTGTTGTCCTGGGCACCAAAAGTGAAGAGGCACGTGCCGATGCCAGTCAGGCCCTGCTCAACTACGGTTTTCGTTTCTTCGAAACACACAAGCTATACGACAGCGGTAGCAAACTTGCCAGCACCCGGGTCTGGAAAGGCGCCACGGAAAATGTAGATCTTGGATTGGCAGACACCTTGTACGTAACCGTTCCACGCGGTGAATACAAAAACCTGGATGCCTCCATGCAGCTGCAGGAGCAGATCATCGCTCCCGTCACAAAAGGCCAGGTGCTGGGCCGTGTTGTCATACGGCTTGGTGACAAGGTGATTGTGGAGAAAGACCTGACAGCACTGAATAATGTTGCGGAAGGCAGCTTCTGGCAGCGTATTGTCGACGAAGCCCTGCTGTATTTCGAATAAGCCGGCAGCCATGCACATTGTCTATCTGAATGGCAGCTTTATGCCGATCGAGGAAGCCTGTGTTTCGGTCACGGACCGTGGCTTCCTGTTTGGTGATGGCGTCTATGAAGTTATCCCGGCCTATGGTGGCCGGCTGTTTCGCCTGCCCCACCACCTGCAACGCCTGCAGGACAGTCTCGATGGCATCAAACTGTCAAACCCGCTCAGTGAAAGCGAATGGACACAACTGCTGGAAAGACTGTTACAGCATAACCGGGACCGCGCCGGCAATAACAACGACCAGTCCGTCTACCTGCAGGTGACACGTGGCACATCGAGGAAACGTGATCACAACTTTCCGGCCGAGATACACCACACCGTGTATGCCTGCAGCAACCCCATACCGGAACCCGATCCGGCCGTGGAACGTGATGGTGTCAGCGCGATCACCCTTGACGACATTCGCTGGGCCTGGTGCAACATCAAGGCCATCACACTGCTGCCCAACGTTCTGTTGCGCCAGCAGGCCAGCGAGCGTGGCGCTGCCGAAGCCATCCTGATACGCGACGGTTATGCAATAGAAGCCTCTTCCAGTAATATTTTTATCGTGCATGACGGAACCCTTATCACACCGCCCAAAAGTCCGGTCATGCTGCCCGGTATTACACGCGACCTGGTGCTCGAACTTGCCGAACAGCACGGCATCGCTTACCGGGAAGACAATATTACTGAAGAAGCCTTACACAGCGCAGACGAAATATGGATCACCAGCTCGACCCGGGAAATCGTGCCCGTCACCCGGCTGGATGATAAATCCGTCAGCAACGGCCTGCCGGGACCTGTCTGGAAAACCATGCTGGCATTCTATCGCCAGTACAAGGATGCAGTACGCTCCGGTAACGCGAACTAGGCAACACTGCTACCCGTCAAGCCCCTGAAAGCGGAGCAGGAAACCCAACGTATCACCGGCCTCAGCCGCGATATGCAGTCGCCTCAGCCAGGCAGCATCTGCACAGGTTGGCCAGGCCAGTACAGCGCAGCACTTGCCCGATCCCAGTATCTGTTCAATCAGCTGCAGACCTTCCTGGTGAGCTTTGGGATGCACCAGCAAGACCCGCGACAGGTCAATCTTTGACGCCAGAAGTGCCTGCGCATCCGGGAAGCCGGGCGGCGCGACCCAGCAGATCCAGCGTTTCTCCTTTCGGCTGAG
>JALVCM010000442.1 GCA_027010005.1 Thiohalobacter sp. | reverse complement strand
AGCCCGCTGCTCTACGATACCGATGGTGACGGTTTCGATGACGGTGCCGAAGTGGCATCCGGCAAGGACCCGAATGACCCGGCCAGTTACCCGATCATCGCCGATGGCGACCTGAATGTAGATGGTGTGGTGAATACAGCCGATATTCTTATCGCTGAGCAGATTATTCTGGGGCAACGAACGCCTGCCCCCGTCGAACTGTCCCACGGTGATGTAGCTCCGCTCATTAACGGCATACCCGCATCCGACGGCCAGTTTAACGTAGGCGACCTGTTGTCGATTGAGCGCAAGGTATTGGGCATTATCAGTTTCTAGGCGAGTTGGTCGCTCGTGCTATAATGCCCGTTTTTCGACTGGCAGTACCCCCGACACCATGAGCACAATCACCGACGAAGCGGCACGTCGCCGTACCTTCGCCATTATTTCCCACCCGGACGCGGGCAAGACCACGCTCACCGAAAAGCTGTTGCTGTTCGGCGGTGCGATCCAGCTGGCGGGTACCGTCAAGGGCCGCAAGGCAGCCCGTCACGCCACCTCGGACTGGATGGCGATGGAAAAGGAGCGCGGTATTTCCGTGACGTCGTCGGTGATGCAGTTCCCCTATAAAGATGCCATGGTCAACCTGCTCGATACGCCCGGCCATGAAGACTTTTCCGAAGACACCTACCGTACCCTGACGGCCGTTGACTCGGCGCTGATGGTCATTGACGTGGCCAAGGGCGTAGAACAGCGCACCATCAAACTGATGGAAGTGTGCCGCCTGCGTACCACACCGATCTTTACTTTCATCAACAAGCTCGACCGTGAAGGACGTGATGCCATCGACCTGATGGATGAAGTGGAAGACGTGCTGAAGATACAGTGTGCACCCATTACCTGGCCGATTGGTATGGGCAAGCGCTTCAAGGGTGTGTACCACATCGAACAGGACAAGGTGTACCTGTACCAGTCGGGTGATAACAGCAAGAAGCGGGATGCCACCATTATCGAAGGCCTCGACAATCCGCAGCTCGACGACGTGCTGGGCAGCCAGGCCGAAGAACTGCGTGAGGAAATCGAACTGGTGCAGGGCGCCAGTCACAGCTTCGACAGGGAGGCCTACCTGCGTGGCGAACTCAGCCCTGTGTTTTTCGGCTCAGCCATCAATAATTTCGGAGTACAGGAATTGCTGGATTACTTCGTCGAGTATGCACCGCCGCCACAGCCGCGTGAAACGACAACGCGCAGTGTCGAACCCACGGAAGAAAAACTCACCGGTTTTGTGTTCAAGATACAAGCCAACATGGACCCGCAGCACCGTGACCGTATTGCCTTCTTCCGGGTCTGTTCCGGCAGCTACACGCGCGGTATGAAAATGCGCCATGTACGTATCGGACGCGACGTGCAGGTGGCCAACGCCATGACCTTCCTGGCTTCGGACCGGGGGCATGTCGAGGAAGCCTTCCCGGGTGACATCATTGGCCTGCACAACCACGGTACCATCCGTATTGGTGATACCTTTACCCAGGGCGAAGAACTTAAATACACCGGCATCCCGAACTTTGCACCGGAGCTGTTCCGCCGTGCCGTCCTGAAAGACCCGCTGCGCATGAAGGCCTTGCAGAAAGGACTCGAACAGCTCAGTGAGGAAGGTGCCACCCAGCTGTTCCGACCGTTGAGAAACAATGACCTGATTCTTGGTGCTGTCGGTGTGCTGCAGTTCGAAGTGGTTGCACAACGCCTGAAGGACGAATACAAGGTTGAATGCGCCTTTGAAAACATATCGGTTGCCACGGCGCGCTGGATCGAGTGCGATGATCCCAAAATGCTGGAGAAATTTCGTGAAAAGGCCTACGAAAATCTGGCGCTCGATCAGGCC
>JALVCM010000441.1 GCA_027010005.1 Thiohalobacter sp. | reverse complement strand
TCGCCGTCCTGTAAATTGACATCATCGATATTGAGACCAACCAGTTCAGACAGCCGCAAGCCGCCCGAATACATCAGTTCCATCAGTGTCAGGTCGCGTTGTTCCAGCCAGTCTTCCGGTTTGCATTCCAGCAGCCGTTGCAGGCGGTCGACGTCCAGGCTGTGGGGGAGTTTGCGTGGCGATTTCGGGGCACGGATGTCACGCGCCGGGTTGTGTTCCAGTATTTTATGTTCGACCAGGAACTGGCAGAAACCCCGCAGCGCAGAAAGCCGGCGCTGGATACTGCGCCCGCCCAGTCCCTTGCGGTGGCTTTCTGCGCTCCAGTTACGCACGCCCTGACTGTCCAGGTCCTGCCACGCCGGGATGTCATGTCTGTCACACCAGCCGACAGCCGCATTGAGATCGCGCCGGTAGTTGCTCAGGGTATGTGGGGAGAGCTGACGCTGTTCACACAGGTGCAGTAGGTAGTGTTGCAGCCAGTCGAGCGCGTCGCTGTGCACGGCGGGTCAGCCGAGCCCCTTTTGTTTCAGCAGGGCCAGCAGCAGTTCACCGAGGTGGCAGAGAAACAGTGTGCCCATACTGTGATTGAAGCGATTGGCCTCACGGCTGCCGATCGCGAGCAGCCCGGCCTGCGCATGGTCACCGAGCGGGATCACAGCAGCAGATTCAATGGCCTGTGCCTGTTCACGAAACAGGAATTCTGCCTGTTCCGCCGAAAGCCGGCCACATTGTGGCTTGCCTTCACTGTAGGCCGCTTCGAAGCGCATTTTCAGTTCGTCGCTGGTGTCCAGTTTCAGAATACCGCTTTCGCGTTGCTGCTGCTCGTCGATGTCGGCCAGAAACAGGCTGACAGAATCGGCACCGAACTCATTACGCAGCCTGTCCTCAAGGGTATCGGTCAATGCGGCGGCATTATCGGTTGCGAGCAGGTCCAGTGTCATACGGTGTACGCGGTCACTGAGGCGGTCATTGTCGCGGGCGACATCCACCAGTTCCAGCAAGCGGGTTTTCAGGCCTTCATTCTGTTCACGAAGCACCTGTACCTGGCGCTCGATCAGGGAAACCGCGTTTCCACTCCGGTGGGACAGGCGCAGTTCGGCGACCAGCTCAGCCTGGTTTTCGAAGAACTCGGGGTGGCTGGTCAGGTAGCGGGCGACCTGTTCTGCATCGGGTTGCAGGTCGGCGGCAGGGTTGGCGTTGGCCCGGGATGTCATAATATTATAGTTCCCTCGAAGACAAAGGTGGCCGGCCCGGTCATCAGTACCGGCTGGTTTTCTCCTGCCCAGCTTACCACAAGATTTCCCCCGCGCAGTTCTACATCCACCTGCTCATCCAGCTCGTTCCAGAGTCGTCCCGCTACCACGGCGGCACAGGCGCCTGAGCCACAGGCCAGCGTCTCCCCGGCACCGCGTTCGTAGACACGCAGACGGATGTGGCCGCGATCGACAATCTCCATGAAGCCGGCGTTGACCCGGTTGGGAAAGCGCGGGTGTGATTCGATCAGTGGCCCCAGCTGCGCCACATGGGCCGAATCGATATGTGGGACTTCCAGGACAGCGTGCGGGTTACCCAGTGATACCACGCCAATTTCGATCGTTTCACCCTCTACCGACAGGGCATATTGCGGTGCTCTGACCAGTGCCTCGAAGGGGATATCGGCCGGCTCCAGGACCGGGACACCCATATTCACAGTGACCTGGTCATCGTCGTGGACAATCAGCTCGATCAGACCGGCGCGGGTGTGTACCGGGATGCGATCAGCGTCTGTCAGACCCTTTTCACGCACGAAGCGTGCAAAACAGCGTGCCCCGTTACCGCACTGTTCCACCTCGCCACCATCGGCGTTGAAGATGCGATAGCG
>JALVCM010000440.1 GCA_027010005.1 Thiohalobacter sp. | reverse complement strand
TAGCATGCAACACCACCCATTGGTCAATGGCCGGCATCAGGTTATATCGTTCCGCCGAAGGGATAAATGAACCGGGCTGTACCATACTGCCGTCAGGTGCAATCATACGAACCAGTATTTCCACGCGGTCAGACAGTACATTCACCTGCCGGACCGGGATTACAGGCTGGTAATAGAGACAGAAACGGTCCTGTTTGAGCGCTTCCTTGATACGGCTGATAAACCTGACCTCACCGCGGTGCCGGCTGATTTCCTGATCATCGGTGGTTACAACATGTACCCGGTTTCGGCCTGCCTCTTTCGCCATATAGCATGCAGTATCTGCTGTGCTGAGCACCTTGGCAGGATCCATTTCGTCAGACCTGATTGCAACAACCCCGATACTGGCGCCTGCCGTAAAGGTCCTGCCATCCCGGAAAAAGTGGAAATCCTCAACGGCCTGACGAAGCACCTTGCTGCGCCCTTCAGCCTTGTACAGCGGACAATCCATCAGCAGTATGCCAAATTCATCTCCACCGATACGGGCCAGAATATCTGATTTGCGCAACTTCGATTTCATAATCACCGCCAGCTGACGCAGGAACTCGTCTCCGGCAAGATGTCCGCAACTGTCATTAATAATCTTGAAACGGTCCAGGTCCATGTAGAGCAATGCATGCTCGCGCCCGTCCGAGGTTGCCAGATCAATCAGGTATTCAAGGTGTCTTTCAAATTCGCGCCGGTTAATCAGGCCGGTCAGTGCATCATGACTGGCCTGATAGGAAATACGTCGATTTTTCTCCGCTATCCGGTGTATTACCAGCCAGGCAATAACGACAGCGAGAACCAGTGCCATACCCGTCAGGGCAAACATCTTGTGACGTGTATCCTGGTAGTGAGCGGCAGAATTATTGATAGCGGCTTCTGCATTTTCCTCTTCGAGGCTGACCAGTTCATCAAGCAACTCCAGTAATCGCACCTGGCTCCCGGCAGCGACCTGCATGGCAGACTCAATTTCTTTTTCCGGAGCACCTTTCAACAACAGTTCAGCGGCATATTCATTGTCCGGTTGCGCGCGCCGGGCAATTTCACTCAGTTTCCGGTGAATTTCTATCTCCCGCGCATCCATACTCCTGGACATAAGCAGCTCGCGTGCACGGCTGTACGGCCCCGCATATCCAAGAAAGCGAAGATATTCCTGATCCTGCTCGAAAGGATCAGCCATTAACCGCATGGCCTTGAGGCTGTTGGCACGCAGGCGAATGGCATCACGCATGGTATTGGCAGCGGCAGTCTTGGCATTGGTTTCCCTGACCAGACTGGTAATGCTGTCATTAAGGGCCTGCATTTGCTCAAGGGCAATAAAAACCAGCATGAACATCAGCGCCAGGACGGCACCAAAGCCCAGACCAATGATTGTTTTTGTATTGTCCCGTGACACACTCACCGACTATTACCCAGTTTGCCGTATCCCAGTTTATATTATCGGCTAACTCACAGGATTTTTAAGGTTTTTCTGACTCGCCAATTCTGTCCTGTAAAGACGGCAGCAGCAGGGATGTTTCAGGTTTTACACCGTTTCCGGGGCCGTGGATACGGACTCAACCCGGCAGCACACAATCAGTATAATGCAGTAAGTTTTTCTACAGCCAGCGAGGACACATGGCCCAGTACGTCTACACAATGAACCAGGTCGGCAAGGTCGTACCCCCCAAACGCGAGATCCTGCGCGATATTTCCCTGTCATTTTTCCCTGGCGCCAAAATCGGTGTACTGGGTCTCAACGGTTCCGGCAAATCCACGTTGCTGCGCATCATGGCCGGCATCGATACCGAGATTAACGGTGAAGCCCGCCCACAGGCGGGCATCAAGGTCGGTTACCTGCCGCAGGAGCCACAGCTCGACGAAAGCAAGGATGTACGCGGCAATGTTGAAGAAGCATTAGCGGACATCACCAATGCGCAAAAACGCCTCGACGAAGTCTATGCCGCATACGCCGAGCCGGATGCTGATTTCGATGCACTGGCAGCCGAACAGGCGAAACTGGAAAACATTCTCCAGGCCAGTGATGGACATAATCTGGAACGTACACTTGAGGTCGCCGCCGATGCCTTGCGCCTGCCACCCTGGGACGCCGATGTCGGCAAGCTGTCCGGCGGTGAAAAACGGCGTGTTGCCCTGTGCAAGCTGCTGCTTTCAAAACCCGACATGTTACTGCTCGACGAGCCGACCAACCATCTCGATGCAGAAAGCGTTGCCTGGCTGGAACGTTTTCTTCATGAATACCCTGGCACTGTCGTGGCCGTCACTCATGACCGTTACTTCCTCGACAATGTGGCCGGCTGGATTCTCGAACTGGACCGTGGCCACGGTATTCCCTGGGAGGGCAACTACTCGTCCTGGCTGGAGCAAAAGGAAAATCGTCTGGAACAGGAAGAAAAGTCTGAAAGCGCACGCCAGAAAGCCATGAAAGCCGAACTGGAATGGGTGCGAAGCAACCCCAAAGGCCGTCATGCAAAAAGCAAGGCGCGCCTGGCACGCTTCGAGGAACTGGCCTCCCAGGAAGCGCAGAAGCGTAATGAGACCAAGGAACTCTATATCCCGCCGGGGCCAAGGCTGGGTGAACTGGTGGTCGAAGCCAATCACATCCGCAAGGGCTTTGGTGACCGGCTATTGATCGATGACCTGAGCTTCCGCCTGCCACAGGGCGGTATCGTCGGCATCATTGGCCCCAACGGCGCGGGCAAGACTACACTGTTCCGCATGCTGACTGGCCAGGAAGCCATCGATGATGGTGAGCTGCGTATCGGTGACACCGTACAACTTGCCTATGTTGACCAGAGCCGCGATGCACTGGATGACAACAAGACCGTCTGGGAGGAGATCTCCGACGGACAGGACATCATTACGATAGGCCATTACGAAATCAACTCACGCGCCTATGTATCGCGCTTCAATTTTGGTGGCACCGAACAACAGAAACATGTAGGCACTCTGTCCGGCGGCGAACGCAACCGCGTTCATCTTGCCAAGCTGCTGCGCAGCGGCGGCAACCTGTTACTGCTCGATGAACCCACCAATGACCTCGATGTTGAAACACTGCGTGCACTGGAAGAGGCGCTACTGGATTTCCCCGGCTGTGCCGTGGTTATTTCGCATGACCGCTGGTTTCTTGACCGTATTGCCACACACATTCTTGCCTTCGAGGGTGACAGCAAGGTCACATGGTTCGAGGGTAACTATGCTGACTACGAGGAAGACCGCAAACGCAGGCTGGGGGACGAAGCCAGCCAGCCGCACCGCATCAAGTACAAGCGGCTCCATTAAAAGTCAGGAAGCACAACTCTCACCAGCTACCCGGCTGGTAAATGTTTTGCGCCTGACCCTAAGGAGCAGCAGTACTGCCAGTAGCACGCCATATACCAGTGGTTCCCGTACATCGGCCTTTACCAGCCACCAGAAATGTACCACCCCCAGCAACGGGATCACGTACGCAAAACGATGCAGGCGTTTCCAGTTCCGCCCAAGCCGGCGCACCATGGCATTATTTGAAGTGGCCGCCAGCGGCAGCAACAGAACAAACGTCAACATACCTACAGTGATGAACGGCCGGTCGAGGATATCCAGCCAGATCTCTCCCCAGTCAAAGAACTGGTCGAGCCACAGGTAGGTAAAAAGGTGAAGCGTGGCATAAAAAAAGGCAAAAAGACCCAGCATGCGCCGTACCCGTATTGTCCAGCCCCAGCCAAGCAGGTGTTTCAGTGGCGTGGCCGCCAGGGTGATCAGCAGAAAGCGCAGCGTCCACTCACCGGTCGAATCGGCCACTGCATCAATCGGGTTTGCGCCAAGCCGGTCTGACAGCAGCTGCCACACCAGTACCGCCAGCGGTAGCAGGCATAGCAGGAAAACTGCAGGCTTGAGCAGACGTTTCTGCATCTCCCGGAACTTCGCATGGTGAATCATCAGCCCGTACCCTAGAAGTACTTCTTCAGGTCCATACCGGTATACAGGGAAGCGACCTGCTCTGTGTAGCCATTGAACATCAGCGTCCTGCGTTTGCGAAACTCACCGATACGCCGCTCGCGCTTCTGGCTCCAGCGCGGGTGTGGAACATTCGGGTTCACGTTGGAATAAAAGCCGTATTCACGCGGGCCTGCCTTCATCCAGGAACTGGTGGGTTGTGTTTCCCGAAAATGGATTTTTACAATCGACTTGATGCTTTTGAAACCGTACTTCCAGGGCACCACAAGACGTAGTGGCGCACCGTTCTGGTTGGGCAGTGTTTTACCGTATAGCCCCACCGCCATCAGGCTGAGCGGGTGCATGGCTTCATCCATGCGCAATCCTTCACGGTACGGCCAGTCCAGTATACGTCGGCGCTGGCCCGGCATCTGTTTCCTGTCGTAAAGGGTCTCGAATTCGACATAGCGGGCTTTCGAGGTGGGTGCAAAACGCTTGATAAGATCCGCCAGGGGAAACCCGATCCAGGGAATCACCATTGACCAGCCTTCCACGCAGCGTAGCCGGTAGATACGTTCTTCCAGTGCATGCGGAGCCAGAATATCTTCCAGTGTGAAGGTACCCGGTTTCTCGCACTCGCCGGTGATCTCGACGGACCAGGGGTCTGTCTTCATGCGGTGGGCGGTTTTCGAAGGGTCGGACTTGGAGACACCAAACTCGTAGAAATTGTTATAGGTCAACACGTCCTTGCGGTCGGTTTTTTCCTCGTCGGTGCTGAATGGCCCGGGTTTCACTTTAGCGATGGAAATGGCCGCTGAGGCAGGCGGCAGCCACAACGACCCCGTCAGTGCCGCGCCGGCAACCGCAAGGCCGGATTGCAGGAACTTGCGGCGCTGCTGATAGATTTCGTATGGCGTGACATCTGACTCGTCAAGTTCGGATGGTTTTCTGATCAACACGACACTACCCTCTGGTCTGCACACTGTGACTGTGTCGCGGAGGGCAAGTTCCTCACCCGGACCCGCTACAGGCCCGTAAAACACAGGCTTATCTGTAGTGTAGCGACCTGCGCACAGAAGTCTTCACAGAAGGGTCACGAATCCGCTAACCGACCCAGTAACGTGCATTACGGAACATCCGTAACCAGGGGCCATCCTCGCCCCACTCATCCGGACACCAGGAGTGCTGTACGCTGCGGAATACCCGTTCCGGGTGCGGCATCATAATCGTGAAGCGCCCGTCGTCCGTCGTGAGGCCAGTGATTCCGAATGCCGAACCATTCGGATTGTGTGGGTAGGTTTCGGTCGCCTCGCCATAATGGTCCACGTAACGCAGGGCCACCTGTCCGCCGTCCAGTACTGCCCGGGCCTGCTCAGGTGAAGCGAACACCGCACGCCCCTCGCCATGCGCCACAGCAATCGGCAGTTGCGAACCCGCCATTCCACTGAGCAGGACAGAAGGTGTGTCGAGCACTTCGACCAGTGAGAATCGTGCCTCGAACTGCTCCGACAGGTTACGCTCGAAGCGTGGCCAGTGCGCGGCACCGGGAATCATGTCCCGCAAACCGGACATCATCTGGCAGCCATTACAGACACCCAGCCCCCAACTGTCATCACGCTCGAAGAAAGCACCGAAAGTATCACGCGCACCGGTGTTGAGCAGGATAGACCGTGCCCAACCCTGCCCCGCACCCAGTACATCACCGTAGGAAAAACCGCCACAGGCCACCAGCCCGCTGAAACCGGACAGGTCCATACGACCGGCAATGATGTCGCTCATGTGGACGTCCCGGCAATCAAAACCGGCGGCGGTAAACGCAGCGGCCATTTCCAGTTGCCCGTTAACCCCCTGCTCCCGCAGGATGGCGACCTTTGGCGCCACCCCCACAGCAATCATCGGTGCGGCCACGTTATCGTTCGGGTCAAAACTGACCCGTGGTTGCATGCCCGGGTCGCTGCTGTCCAGCAAGCTGGCAAACTCCTGTTCGGCACAATCCGGATTGTCGCGTAGTGCCTGCATCTGGTAGCTGGTTTCGGACCACGCACGTTGCAGGTCGATACGTTTTTCATCAAACAGGGGTTTGCGCGCGCGCGTAAACACGATACGGTCATCCTCACGCAAGGTGCCAATGACATGACTGCAGCGTCCCAGGCCTGCTTCGCGCAAGGTTTCCAGCACTGTATCCGTATCACAATGCCGCACCTGCAATACCGCACCCAGTTCCTCACTGAACAGTGCCGCCCTGCTGTCGTCACCGAGCTCGTCAAGCTGGACCTCTACGCCATAATGACCGGCAAAGGCCATTTCACACAGGGTGGTGAACAGCCCGCCATCGGAACGGTCGTGGTAAGCCAGCAACAGGTCACTCTGGTTAAGGTCCTGGATCGCGGCAAAGAAACTCTTCAGGGTCTCCGGGTCATCGAGGTCCGGCGCATGGTGCCCCACCTGTTTGTACGCCTGGGCCAGTGCCGAACCGGCCAGCCGGTGACGACCCTTGCCCAGGTCAACCAGCACCAGGTCGGTATCGCCACAATCGATACGCAACTGCGGTGTCAGTGTTTTGCACACATCGGTCACCGGCGCAAAACCTGTCACGATCAAGGACAGGGGACCCGTGACCGAGCGTGACTCACCATTCTCTTCCCACACTGTCTTCATCGACAGTGAGTCCTTGCCCACCGGGATACACAGGCCAAGCCGGGGGCACAGTTCTTCACCCACGGCGCGCACCGTGTCGAACAGGCCGGCATCTTCGCCCGGGTGCCCGGCCGGCGCCATCCAGTTGGCCGACAGGCGGATACTGGACAGTGAGTCGATACACGCGGCCGCCATGTTGGTAATCGTTTCACCCACGGCCATGCGTCCCGAAGCGGGCGGGTCAACCAGGGCCACCGGCGGACGTTCACCCATCGCCATGGCTTCACCACGGTACCCCTGGTAGTCGGCACAGGTGACCGCCACGTCAGCGACCGGTACCTGCCACGGGCCCACCATCTGGTCACGTGTCACTTGTCCGGTTACGGAGCGGTCACCGATGGTAATCAGGAATTGCTTGCTGCCAACCGCCGGTACGCGCAGGACACGGTAGGCAATTTCCGTCAGGTCACCCGGCAGATCAAGATCGGGTTTACTGAAGGTACGATGGTGAACATCACGCAGCATTTTCGGCGGCTTGCCCAGTAACAGCGACATGGGCAGGTCGATCGGCGTATTGTCGAAATACCCGTCCCCCAGCACCAGTTGTGGCTCCAGGGTCGCCTCGCCCAGTACTTCAACGGGACAGCGTTCACGCTCGCACAAGGCCTGGAATTCCTCGATACGCGTGTCCGACACGGCCAGCACATAGCGTTCCTGGGATTCGTTGCACCAGATCTGCATGGGCGACATACCCGGCTCGTCGTTGGGTATGGCGCGCAATTCGAAGCGCCCGCCGCGACCGGCGTCGTTGACCAGCTCCGGTACCGCATTGGACAGGCCACCGGCGCCGACATCGTGGATAGACAGGATCGGGTTGTCCTCACCCATCTCCCAGCAACGGTCGATGACTTCCTGGCAACGGCGTTCCATTTCAGGATTACCCCGCTGCACCGAGGCAAAATCAAGGTGTTCGGCACTCTCGCCGCTGGACACAGAGGAAGCCGCTCCACCACCCAG
>JALVCM010000439.1 GCA_027010005.1 Thiohalobacter sp. | reverse complement strand
GCACCCTGTGCCGGCCGGGGTACACCAAAGTGGATGCCTGAATGGTTACAATGAAACGTACGGTTTTCCTTTTGGGCCTTTTACTGGGCGCCTGCAGTACTTACCCGCCGGGCAACCTGCCGCCGGTTGTCGACAGTGGCTCATCATCCGCCGGATCTTTGCCGTCCGGCGAGGCACCGGCCCCAGTGGTCGAGGCCCGGCCCCAGAACCGGGCCAGCCACGGTGCAGTGATTGCCCTGCTGGACCGTGCTGAGCACTATCGCCGGCTTGGTGATACCGGTGCGGCGGCGGCCACCCTCGAGCGTGCGCTGCGTATCGACCCGCGTAATGCCAGCCTGTGGTACCGGCTGGCGGCAGTGCGTCTGGAGCAGGGCAGCCCGGCCCAGGCCGAGCAGCTGGCCCTGAAATCGATTACCCTGTCGGCCGGAGACCGGGCCCTGCAGGCACGCACCTGGGCACTGGTGGCCCGTGCCCGCTGGGCACAGGATGATGCGGCCGGCGCACGCCAGGCAGAGCGCAAGGCAGCGGAAGCGCGTCGCTGACGCGGGTTCCGTGTACAATCGCCAACCTCCACAACCGATAACGACAAGATGATTCCGTGGGCGTTTATTCTGTTGACAAGCTGATCAGTGAAGCCCGCCGCCTGGCAGCGGAGTTTCGCCGTACCACGGGCAAACCGTTGCCCGGTGTCAGCGGTGAAATTGCCGAATACGATGCCGCCCGCCTGCTTGGCCTGGAACTGTGCAAGGAACGCCCGGGTGGCTACGATGCGGTCGGTCTCGGACAGCGCGAAGGCGATCGTGTGCAGATCAAGGGCCGGGTGATTTTCGGCGAGGAAAAATCCGGCCAGCGCATTGGCCAGCTCAAGCTCGACAAGGACTGGGACAGTGTGGTGCTGGTAGTGATGGATGAAAATTACGAAGCAGTCGAAATTTATGAAGCCAGCCGCGAAGAGGTCGAGGATGCCATGCAAGAGTCCGCTTCGAGCAGTCGAAAGAAACGGGGTGCAATGACCGTTGCCCGCTTTAAAATTATTTCCCGGCTGGTCTGGACGCGCGAGGAAGGCGCGCTCGATGACGAAGTCTGGGACAACCGCTCCGACACCTGACTGTAGCCTGTTATGACGGTAAATCCACTGGCTGATGACATTACACAGGCGAGTGCCTGCCTGGGCAGCGATGGCCTGCTTGCGGGTGAGGTGCAGGGTTTTGCCGCGCGTCCCCAGCAACAGGACATGGCGGCAGCGGTCGAGCAGGCGCTCAGTGATAACTCAACCCTGATCGTCGAGGCCGGTACCGGTACCGGTAAAACCTTTGCCTACCTGGTACCGGCCCTGCTGTCCGGCAAAAAAGTCATCATCTCCACCGGGACACGTCATCTCCAGGACCAGCTGTTTCATCGTGACCTGCCTACCGTACGTTCCGCGCTGGGTGTGCCGCTCAAGGCGGCGTTACTGAAAGGACGCGCCAATTATCTTTGCCACCAGCGTTTACACATGACGCGCAGCGAAGGCCGCCTCGGTGACCGTCGCCAGGTCAACCAGCTGGAGCAGGTATTCGACTGGTCCGGGCGTACTGCCAGTGGTGATATTGCAGAATTGTCTAATATCCCCGAGGACTCTCCGGTATGGCCGAAGGTGACCTCGACGACAGAGAACTGCCTCGGTTCCGAGTGCGACTGGTTCTCCGACTGCCACGTTATGAAAGCACGCCGTGAAGCACAGGATGCCGACCTGGTGGTGATCAACCACCACCTGTTGTGTGCGGACATGGCGCTCAAGGAAGAGGGTTTTGGTGAACTGTTACCGGGTGCCGAGGCTTTTATTATTGACGAGGCACACCAGTTGCCGGAAACGGCCTCAAGATTTTTTGGTATGGCGCTGTCCAGCCGGCAACTGCTGGAACTGGCACAGGATGCGATCAACGAGTATATCGCCGAAACCGGCGAGCTGGATGGTTTACCGGATATCGCCCGTGAACTGGAAAAAGCCACCCGTGAATTCCGTCTGCAAATGGGGCAGGGTGAACAACGCGCACCCTGGTCAAGACTGGCTGCCAACAATGCCTTGACCGAAGCACGTGACGCACTGAAGATCGCCCTAGCCGAACTGGCGTTACAACTGGAACCCCTGTCGGAACGCAGCCGCGGACTGGATAACTGTTACCAGCGTGCCCTGCGCGTACAGACCCTGCTGGCCCAGACCACCGAGCAGCCACCACCAGAATATATCCACTGGTTCGAGACCTGGCGACAGTCGTTCCGGATCAATCTCACACCGCTCGACGTGTCGGAGAACTTCAACAGCCAGCGCCATGCCTTGCCTGATTGCTGGATCTTTACCTCGGCGACCCTGTCCGTGAACGACAGTTTTGCCCACTTTGCACACAAGCTGGGCCTGGAAGACGCTGCCACCCTGCAGCTGGACAGTCCCTTTGACTATGCCGGCAATGCGTTGTTCTACGTGCCAAAGGGGATGCCGGAACCGTCAGACCCTGACTATACAAAGTGCATGCTCGACGAGGCAGAAGCGATTATCGAGGCAGCCCGGGGACGGACCTTTGTACTCTTTACCAGCTACCGGGCAATGAATATTGCGCGTGAACGCCTGCGCGACAGTTGCCAGTTCCCGTTACTGGTGCAGGGTGATGCGCCGCGAAATGAATTACTGGAACGTTTCCGTGAACTGGGCAATGCCGTACTGTTGGGCACCAGCAGTTTCTGGGAAGGCGTCGATGTACGGGGCGAGGCATTGTCCTGTGTCATTATCGACAAGCTACCGTTTGCATCCCCGGGCGACCCGGTCTGGCAGGCGCGTATCGATGCCATGAAAGAACGGGGTGGCAATCCTTTTATGGACGAACAGTTGCCACACGCCGTGATTACCCTGAAACAGGGTGTCGGACGTTTGATTCGTGATGTGAATGATCGTGGCGTACTGGTTATCTGTGATCCGCGCCTGCTGGGCAAGCGCTACGGCCGTGTGTTCCTCAACAGCCTGCCGGACATGGGGCGTACCCGTGACCTGGCGGATGTCGTAAAGTTCTTCCACGCCAGTGATGCGCTGAGCCTGTAATCATGCTGCGCCTGCTTGCGATCGAGACTGCCACCGAGGCCTGTTCTGTTGCACTGTACCAGGATGGTGACGTACTGGAACGTTTCGAAATCGCACCAAGACGGCATGCTGCGCTGGTGCTGCCGTGGGTCGAGGCCTTGCTGACTGATGCCGCTATCACGCCTGCCCAGCTCGATGCCATCGCCTTTGGCCGTGGACCAGGATCCTTTACCGGCCTGCGCATTGCCGCCGGCGTGACACAGGGGCTGGCATTTGCTGCAGATATCCCGGTTGTACCGGTTTCCACACTGGCGGCACTGGCTTATGGCGCACATATCGCCAGCGGCAGGACAAACATTCTTGCGGCGCTGGATGCGCGGATGAAAGAAGTCTACTGGGGCGCATACCGGGTCGACAGCAGTGGTCATGCTTCACTGGTCAGTGAAGAACGTGTTTGTGCGCCGGAGGCGGTGCCTTTGCCCGGTAGCGGGGAGTGGTTTGGTGCCGGCAGTGGCTGGCAAAGCTACAGGGACGTATTGTCAGCACGTTGTGACTTGTCAAAAACAGCTTGCCTGCCAGACTGTCTGCCGCATGCTTCCGATATTGCACAGCTGGCCGCCGGGCTGTATCAGGTGGGCGAGGCCGTTCCCCCGGAACAGGCAGCCCCCGTCTACTTGCGCAACAATGTGGCGGACAAACCCAAATCAAACAATTTGGGGTCAGAGTAAAAACCAGGGTACCTCCAGGCTGATTCCATAGTACGAGACTGCCACGCTTCGCCCGCAATGACGTGAGTTATGAATTAATCAGAGGCATCCTGACGGTTAATATTATTTGCGGGAAGCAGTTTTTACTCTGACCCCAAATATTCAAATATTTTTGAGGCTTGTCATGCAGGAAAATGTATTACAACAGGTCACCGAAATTATCCGGTCAAATCCACACAGTGGTCCGGGTCTGCAGCTCTATGCACTCATCAGTACGCTGAAAATGGAAAACAGCGGTTACCTGTACATGTTACGTAAACTGCGGGACCTGTCCCCCGGTCACCGCCAGCTAGCCTACGGCCTGATGGAACTGATGGCTGAAAACGGTAATCAGGGCGAGGCCTGGGATGCCGCACTGCAGGAGATGGATGAGGCAGTGCGAGGTGGGTAGATGCACATACAGGGGCATTGAAAACAAAAAACCCGCCATTGCCGGTATGTAACGGTTAGCGTCGCCGGCGGGTTTTTGTTATTGGTAAACGGTAAAAGTCAGTACACGTAAGACCATTCAGCACGCGGCGCCATATGGTCCTTGGCAAGCATTTCAACCAGGTGTCCCATTACACGTACACTGTTGCTGAGTTCTTCCGGTGTCAGAGGCCGTCC
The DNA here is from genome assembly GCA_027010005.1 of Thiohalobacter sp. GTDB lineage: Bacteria > Pseudomonadota > Gammaproteobacteria > DSM-19610 > DSM-19610 > Thiogranum. The sequence continues at coordinate 3,189 of JALVCM010000439.1, read as the reverse complement.
TTCATCAGCCGCCTTCACGTTGGCGTCGTTGATATGTTGCAGTATTTCAACCATCAGGCCGAAGTGTTTGGCACGGGCTTTTGCGGCCTGCTCGCGGGTGACTGTTTTGCTGCGTGATTGCTTGAAGGCTGTTTCACATTGTTCCAGTTTCTGCTGGAGCGGGTATTCTGCGGCCGATAGATTGTGACTGCCAAGCGCCAGTATGCTGGAAATCGCAAAAGCAATTACAAATGATAATAGTTTTTTTGTCATCGAACTCTCTCCTGATGATGGTGGATCACTTGGATTACGGCCACAGATTAATTCTTGAAGGCCCTGCATTAATTTGTATTTCATTTAAAATAGAGAGCTTCAGGCATGGAAATATTCCCTGACCTACCATTGTTATTTGCAGCGTCATGGATATGATGACAGATGTCTTAATAAAAATATGTAAAATCAAATAGATATATATAATAATTAATACTATTTATAGAATAAAATAAAATGGCTGACGCCTGCCTGTCTCTCGCAGTAGAATGCGCAGCCCCAAAGCCTGTTGGTTGAGTTGAGCACATGAAATCCCCTGAACTCCTTGCCCCTGCCGGCACCTTCAAAAACCTGCGCTACGCAATCACCTATGGTGCTGATGCGGTTTACGCGGGCATGCCGCGCTACAGCCTGCGGGTGCGCAATAACGATTTCAGTACGCTGGACCGTCTTGCCGAGGGTATCGAGTTTGTGCATGCGGCCGGCAAGGCATTTTTTCTTGCCAGCAACGTCCTGCCACACAACAGCAAGGTCAGCACATTTATCCGGGATATGGAGCCAGTCATCGCATTGCGTCCGGATGCGCTTATCATGGCGGATCCGGGTTTGATTATGCTGGTGCGTGAGCGTTGGCCCGAAATCCCGATCCACCTGTCCGTACAGGCCAATACCATGAACTACGCCAGTGTGAAGTTCTGGCAGGCGATCGGTATCAAGCGCATTATTTTGTCACGCGAGCTGTCACTGGACCAGGTCGAGGAGATTCGACAGCAATGCCCGGATATCGAACTGGAGGTCTTTGTGCACGGCGCGCTGTGCATTGCCTACTCCGGGCGTTGCCTGTTGTCAGGTTATTTCAATCACCGTGACGCCAACCAGGGGACCTGCACCAATTCCTGCCGTTGGGATTACAAGGTGAGTGAGGCGACTGAAGATGATGCGGGAAACCTGATCCCGGTTTCTGTCGAGCCCGCAGGGATTACGCCCAAAGTCAGCCTCATCGAAGAAGCCAATCGTCCTGGCGAACTGATGGCGGTCGAAGAGGACGAGCATGGCACCTATATCATGAATTCCAAAGACCTGCGTGCAGTCGAACACGTCGAGCGGCTGGTAAAAATGGGCATTGATAGCCTGAAGATAGAAGGGCGCACCAAGTCACACTACTACGCTGCACGTACTGCACAGGTCTACCGCAAGGCCATTGATGATGCGGTGGCGGGGCGCTCGTTTGACCCGACATTGCTGGGCAAGCTGGAAAATCTGGCCAACCGTGGCTACACCGATGGTTTCTTCCAGCGCCACCACGAGCAGGAATACCAGAACTACCTGGATAACCATTCAAAAAGTGCCCGGCAGCGTTTTGTCGGTGAGCTTGGTCAATATGACCCTGACAGCGGTACGCTGGAAGTGATTGTCAAAAACCGCTTCGCCGTGGGTGACGAGCTGGAACTGATCTTGCCCGGGGGTAATCACACCTTTACGCTGACCGAAATGCGTAACCGGGACGGGCAGACTGTCAATGTGGCGCCGGGCAGCGGGCATTGTATGCGAATACCCATCCAGCCAGGTAATTTTGATATGGGCCTGCTGGCGGTGAATTACTGAGACAGACTTGTTCCTGTTGCGTATTAATCACAGGTTCCTTAATCTTTAATGGCAGGGTTCAGATGAAATATAAAGATGTTCTTGAGCCGTTGAACCAGCAGACCAGTCTGCGGGACAAACTGGTCCATTGCCATAAAGTGGTTCAGCAACAACTGCCTTTTGTGGCCCGTATTGCGGTCACGATTTATGATCCGGCCACTACCGTGCTGAAGACCTATATTCACAGCAGCGGTAACGATGATCCACTTTCACATTATCAGGCCAGCCTGGATGATGCCCCGTCTCTCAAGAGCATTCTGGACAATGGCAAGCCACGTGTTATCAATAACCTGCTGACTTTCGAGGATACCCGGCAGGAACATACGCAGCGGATTGGTCGGCAGGGATACGCAGCCAGTTATACCTTGCCGATGTTTTACAATGGCGGATTTTTCGGGTTTATCTTCTTTAATTCCTATCAGACGGATGTGTTTACCGAGCGTGCGCTCAATGAGCTGGATGTTTTTGCACACTTGATTTCGCTGATGGTAATCGATGAATTATCTGCTTTACGTGCACTGACGGCAGCGTTGAGTACGGCCACCCATATTACCCACCAGCGAGACCCCGAAACCGGTAGTCACCTTGACCGGATGTCACGATTTTCCCAGCTGATAGCGCGCAAGCTTGCCGGCAAGCATGGTTTGACGGATGAATTTGTGGAGCATGTGTTCATGTTTGCGCCATTGCATGATATTGGCAAGGTTGCGATACCGGACCGCGTTTTGCTGAAAAATGGCCCGCTTGATGAAACTGAACGTGAAGTCATGAATACACATTCCTGTAAAGGGCTGGAGATCATCGATCACATGATCGCCAATTTTAATCTCTCGTCCATACAGCACCTCGACATCCTTAGAAATATTGTTCGCTATCATCACGAGTCTGTTGGCGGGGAGGGCTACCCTGAGAGACTCAAGGGTGATGAGATACCACTTGAAGCCCGTATTGTTGCAACTGCCGATGTGTTCGATGCGCTGACCAGTAAACGCCCCTACAAGGAAGCCTGGAGTATTGATGCGGCGTTTGCCGAACTGCAGGCGCTGGCCGGAAAGAAACTGGATGCAGAATGTGTTCAGGTGTTGCTTGATCACCGCGAGGAAGTCGAGAGTATCGTCGAGCAGTTTGCTGAAAATCGTATGGGTTGAGCCATCCAGTAGCGGTGTTCCTGTATGCTGGTGGCAGTAAAACAAACGCAGGAGTTATTGCCATGAATTTTTCCAGGTTGTTTCTGGTTCCCCTGTTGTTCATTGCACAGTCTGTTCTGGCTGAGCGCACGGTGCTGACGTGGGATAC
>JALVCM010000438.1 GCA_027010005.1 Thiohalobacter sp. | reverse complement strand
GGGCGACCTTCAATCCGCACTGGCAGTGGAACGCCATCTGCAGACAGCAGTGCGGTCAGCAGCGGGATGTGGAAGGGCTGTTTGTCCGGTTGTCCCGGTGTAGCGGGACAGTGCTGGCGCAGGGTCAGCCGGTAACGTTGTTGCTGCGCATCATAGTGGTCCTCGACCTCGATGACCGGGGTGCCGGCCTGGCTGTACCAGCGTTTGAACTGGCCCAGGTCGATGCCACTGGCGTCTTCCATCGCTGCGACAAAATCATCGGTGGTGACGGCCTGGCCGTCGTGTCGTTCAAAATACAGGTCGCAGGCCTTGCGAAACGTTTCAGCACCGAGCAGCGTGCGTATCATGCGCACCACCTCGGCGCCCTTGTTATAGACCGTGACTGTGTAAAAGTTGCTGATCTCGATATAACTGTCGGGTCGTACCGGGTGTGCCATCGGGCTGGCGTCCTGGGCAAACTGGTGCGCACGCAGGACATTCACGTCGTCGATGCGCTTGACCGGGCGGGAGTTGAGGTCGGCGCTGAATTCCTGGTCACGGTAGACGGTAAAGCCTTCCTTGAGGCTCAACTGGAACCAGTCACGGCAGGTGACCCGGTTACCGGACCAGTTATGAAAGTATTCGTGGCCGATGATGCTCTGGATATTGTAATAGTCGGCATCGGTAGCGGTCTGCGGGCTGGCCAGCACGCAGGATGAATTGAAAATATTCAGCCCCTTGTTCTCCATGGCGCCCATGTTGAAGTCGTTGACCGCAACGATCATGAACCGGTCCAGGTCATATTCACGGCCAAACGTTTCCTCGTCCCAGCGCATGGCCTGTTTGATGGACGTCATGGCGTGTTCGCACTTGTGGCGGTTTTCGTGCTCGACATAAATGCGGATGTCGACCTTGCGGCCGGAGCGGGTGGTGAAGTCGCCTTCGATACAGGCCAGGTCACCGGCGACCAGTGCAAACAGGTAACTGGGTTTGGGAAACGGGTCTTCCCACGTTACCCAGTGCCGGCCATCGTCGAGTTCACCCTGCTGCAGCGGATTGCCATTGGATAACAGCACCGGGCAGGTTGCCTTGTCGGCGACCAGGGTGGTGGTATAGCGCGCCATCACATCCGGCCGGTCCGGGAACCAGGTGATACGGCGAAAGCCTTCGGCTTCGCACTGTGTACAGAACATGCCACTGGAGACATACAGGCCTTCCAGTGCCGTGTTGCTTTCAGGATGGATGCGCGTTTCCACCTCGACCACGGCGTGCCCGGGCATGTCGGACAGTGTCAGTGTCTCATCATCGATGGCCCAGGTGTTTTTATCTCGCTCGACACCATCGACACGCAGGCTGACCAGCTCGACATCTTTACCGTACAGCACCAGTTCATTGCCCGGATCAAGACAGGCCGGATTACGGCTCACCGTCATGCGGCAATGCACCAGGGTATCCGCGGGATCCAGCTCAAAACGCAGTTCAACGGTCTCGACCCGGTAGGCGGGTGGTCGGTAATCTGTCAGGCGAATGGTACGTGGTGTTGCTGGGGTGCCATCTTTGGCGAGTTCGGCCATGCTGTTATCCAGGGATACTGTCAGAAGAGTGCGCCATTGTAGTGACAGTAGCGGGTTACCGCTACAGGTGACTTCTCCTCTGGGGAACCCGTGGATTACAGGGAACGGAGTGCCTTGATAATATCGTCAGGCTCCATGCGCGAGGTGTAGTTTTTGTCGATATGGGCAGCACGGACGGTACTGTCACAATCGATGACATAGGTGGCCGGGACCGGCAACTGCCAGCTTTCGTCCAGGTTGGCTGCCGGCAGGTCAAGGCCCCATTCCAGGTACAGCGGGCGCAGGGTTTCGTGTACATCCATGATCAGGCCGTATTCGCCTG
>JALVCM010000437.1 GCA_027010005.1 Thiohalobacter sp. | reverse complement strand
TCTTCCAGGTTGTCACGGTCCATCGCCAACAGGTAATCGAATGTCTCAAAGTCCTCTTCACGAATCCGGCGAGCCCGCTGGGAGGTCAGATCAATACCCCGCTCTGCCGCCGCCCGGGTGGCGCGGCGATCCGGCGGTTCACCGACATGATAGGCATGGGTACCGGCCGAATCGATGTCGACATGCGCTTCGAGACCGGCTTCCTGCACCAGTCGCTCAAACACACCCTGGGCGGTGGGCGAACGACAGATATTCCCCATACAGACAAACAATACTCTTGTTTTACTCATGGTTATCGCCCTTCCCTCATGTATTTTATCGAATCTGAATACATTATCGCGCCATCCGGTTGTTGGTTACAATGTGCCAATGATTGACGACACACTCAAGCGGCGGTTACGCGGCCTGGTCGGGTGCCAGGTGGAATATTGCGGCCAGCAATGCCGGGTGATTGAAGTCCTGGATTCCGAGCACGCCCTGGTCGTCCAGTGCATGTCACATACTGTGCCCGCCGTCATTCAGGGAAATCAATATGGTGAAGCGACAAGACGCGTGCAGGCCTGCCATACCATCCATTTATATGATGAAACGAACCGGCTGGATCCGGACATCGCGCACTGGCTGGATCAGGCTTCGCTCTGACGCGCCCTGAGCAGTTCTTCTGCAATCATCAGGTCGTCTTCGGTATCCACACCTGGCCCGGGACGCTGCCCGGCTTCCGCCACGTGAATACGTTCGCCGTACCAGAGCGCCCTGAGTTGCTCAAGCTGCTCCGCCTGCTCCAGCGGGCAGGGACGCATTTCTGCATAGCGGTTCAGGTAAGCGACGCGATACGCGTAGATACCGATATGGCGCAACGGCATAATACCGATGGGCAACGCCTTGACATCATCCATCAGTAAATCCCGGTCCCACGGGATTGGTGCACGACTGAAATACAGGGCATATCCCGCCTTGTCCTGGACTACCTTGACGACATTCGGGTCAAAGAACTCGCCTGCCGCCACCAGTGGGGTGGCAACCGTCGCTATCGAAGCTTCGCTATTGCCGGCAAGGTCACCGGCCACCTGATCGATCAGCGCCGGGGGCATCAGCGGTTCGTCACCCTGTACGTTGACGACAATGGTGTCATCGGACCAGCCCAGCGTGGTGACCACTTCACCGAGCCGGTCTGTACCGCTGGCATGCGTACTTGCCGTCATGCACACTTCGGCGCCAAACTGCTGTGCAGCCTGTTCGATACGGGCATCATCCGTGGCAATCACGATCTGGTCAGCGCCGCACTCCCCTGCTGCTTCCCAGACATGTTGCAGCATGGGTTTCCCGATCAGTTCCCGCAACGGCTTGCCGGGCAGACGGGTCGAGGCATAGCGTGCCGGTATCACAACCTTGAAAGACTGGCTCATGTTTTCCCCCTGGCGTTCAGGTCGCCTGGATTTCTTCGTCCGCGGGAAGTTCGCGGGCTTCTTCTTCGAGCATGACGGGGATATCGTCGCGTATCGGGTAAGCGAGTCGGTCCACCTTGCAGATCAGTTCCTGTTTTGCCTTGTCATAAACCAGTGGCCCCTTGCAGACCGGGCAGGCCAGGATGTCGAGCAGTTTTTTATCCACGATATTTTTTCCGTTTCAGGGTTTCAAGCAACCATTCTGTGAATGCCGGCCCCGGGTTCAGTTCAAGCGGGACATACCAGCAATTTTTGCCTGCGAATGCCCGGCATTTTACCGCGTCTTTCGCGGTCATTAAAACCGGCAAATCATCCCCGAAGCGGATATCGGCCTCGACAAACGTATGATGGTCCCCGAAATCACGGGTGTCGGGCTGTAAACCCTGCGCCTTCAGCATCGCGTAAAAGCGTGCCGGATGACTGATTCCTGCG
>JALVCM010000436.1 GCA_027010005.1 Thiohalobacter sp. | reverse complement strand
GGTACAGGCCCTGCGAGAAATCACCCGCCGCGACCGGGTATTCGAATTCCTGATCAAGCCCCAGCCGCCGGAACTGGATGTCAGCCATAACATCATCCTGTACCTGGAAGACCTGAACAAGAGTTTCGACGGTTTCAAGGCTATCAATAATCTGAATCTGTACATCGAGACCGGCGAGCTGCGCTGCATCATCGGTCCCAACGGCGCCGGCAAGTCGACCATGATGGACATTATCACCGGTAAAACACGTCCGGACAGTGGGCAGGCCTGGTTCGGCCAGCGCCTCGACCTGCTGAGCATGGATGAGCCGGAGATTGCCGAGGCCGGTATCGGGCGCAAGTTCCAGAAACCTACCGTGTTCGAGAACCTGAGTGTGTTTCAGAACCTGGAACTGGCCATGTCCCAGGACAAGCGGGTCTGGCCGTTGCTGGTGACGCGCCTGTCCGGCGAACAACGCGACCTGATTGATGAAGTGATGAACATCATCGGTCTGCAGGCACTGTCTGCTGACCCGGCCGGGAAACTCTCCCACGGCCAGAAACAGTGGCTGGAGATTGGCATGCTGCTGATGCAAAAACCGGCACTGCTGCTGGTGGATGAGCCGGTGGCCGGCATGACCCACCAGGAAATGGAACGTACCGCCGAACTGCTGACGTCACTGGCCGGCAAACACTCTGTGATCGTGGTCGAACACGACATGGATTTTGTCCGCTCCATTGCCCGCAAGGTGACCGTACTGCACCAGGGCAGCGTGCTGGCCGAGGGCAGCATGGCCGACGTGCAGAATGACCCGCGGGTCGTTGAAGTGTACCTGGGGGAATGACATGCTGACCATTCACGAACTCAACCAGTTTTACGGACAGAGCCACACCCTGTGGGACATCGAACTCGATGTACCGACAGGACAGTGCACCTGCCTGATGGGGCGTAACGGTGTGGGCAAGACCACCCTGCTCAACTGCATCATGGGTGCCCTGCCGCTGACGTCCGGTGAAATCATCTACCGCGATACACCGCTGCACACCCTGCCGATGGAACAGCGTGCCAAACACGGCATCGGCTATGTGCCGCAAGGACGGCAGATCTTCCCCATGCTGACAGTCGAGGAAAACCTCGAAATTGGCCTGCCGGCGCGCCCCGACCGCAGCCGAAAGATTCCGGGCTTCATCTATGAACTGTTCCCGGTGCTGAAGGAAATGCGCCAGCGCCGGGGTGGCGACCTGTCCGGTGGCCAGCAGCAGCAACTGGCGGTTGGCCGTGCACTGGTCATCGACCCGAAACTACTGATACTGGACGAGCCAACGGAAGGCATACAGCCCAACATTGTTGCCGAAATCGGTGACATCATTGGTAAACTCAACCACGAGATGGGCATGACGGTATTGCTGGTGGAACAGAAACTTCCCTTTGTGAAAAAAGTCGCGGACCGTTTCTGCATCCTCGACCGTGGCCGGCCGGTGGCCAAGGGTTCCGTGGATGAACTCTCGGAAACCCTGATCAGGGAATATCTCACGGTATGACGCCAACTCCCCTGCCCCTGCCACCTGATGAAACGCACGACAGTGGTTGGCGGGCGAATCTGGAACTGGGGTTTGCACAGGCGGGTGTGCGTACGGTACTCGAACACAGCCGGCATGTCGGCCCGCTACGCGTACAACGTCCCTTCTACCCGGAGGGTAATCTCGCCCATGTGTATATCCTGCATCCGCCCGGTGGCGTGGTGGGGGGTGACCGCCTGAACCTCTCGGTGAATGTGGCGAACGGTGCGCAGGCGCTGTGTACGACACCCGGCTCCGGAAAGTTTTATCTGAGCGCCGGTCGTGAGGCACACCTTGAACAGCACCTGCATGTAACCCGCGGCTCCAGCCTCGAGTGGTTACCGCAGGAAA
>JALVCM010000435.1 GCA_027010005.1 Thiohalobacter sp. | reverse complement strand
TGATCAGGGGAACCGTGGTTTTACCCGGCTCCCGGCACTTTGATATTGGGTCAACCATAAGACATTTCAATGGCGGTTTTGTGCCCCACAAGGATTTCTGCAAGAAACAAGCCATGGTTCTCACCCCGACCCGCAGCGATACTGCCCATGTTTCGCAGTATAGTGGTTTTGCAGGCAGGCGCTGACAGGCCCGATGGCAGCAATATCATCGGGCCCGGGGTGAAATGAACTGAAAATTGACGCTAATCGGAAGCAGCGCGTTGTTCCGGCTCGGAATCGTAGACCAGGTAAGGCTCTGATTCACCGGCTATCGCACGCTCATCGACCACGACTTTCTGGACATTGTCCAGTGACGGCAATTCGTACATGGTGTCGAGCAGGACGTGTTCCATAATGGTCCGCAGACCACGTGCGCCGGTCTTGCGCGCCATGGCCTTGCGCGCCACGGCCCGCAGGGCATCCTCGCGGAATTCGATTTCCGTGCCTTCCATGTCAAACAGCTTGGCGTACTGCTTGGTCAGTGCGTTCTTGGGTTCGGTCAGGATCTGCACCAGCGCATCTTCATCCAGCTCTTCCAGCGTGGCAACAACCGGCAGACGACCCACGAATTCCGGGATCAGGCCAAACTTGATGAGATCTTCCGGTTCGACGTCGTACAGGATTTCACCCACATTGACGTCTTCATCGACGGTCTTGACCTCGGCCGAGAAGCCGATACCGCCCTTCTCGGAACGACCCTTGATGATCTTTTCCAGGCCGGCAAACGCACCACCGACAATAAACAGGATGTTGGAAGTATCCACCTGCAGGAATTCCTGCTGCGGGTGCTTGCGTCCACCCTGCGGGGGCACGGATGCCACGGTACCCTCGATCAGCTTCAGCAGGGCCTGCTGGACCCCTTCCCCGGACACGTCACGGGTAATCGAGGGATTGTCCGACTTGCGGGAAATCTTGTCGATTTCATCGATGTAGACGATACCGGTCTGCGCCTTGTCGACATCGTAGTCGCATTTCTGCAGCAGCTTCTGGATGATATTTTCGACGTCCTCGCCCACATAACCGGCCTCGGTCAGCGTGGTCGCATCGGCAATGGTAAACGGCACATTCAGCAGCCGTGCCAGTGTCTCGGCCAGCAGGGTCTTGCCGGAACCGGTCGGCCCGATGAGCAGGATATTACTCTTGGACAGCTCCACCTCGTCCTTGCGGCCACCGGCCTCCAGGCGCTTGTAGTGGTTGTAGACAGCGACAGAAAGCACCTTCTTGGCGTTTTTCTGGCCGATGACGTACTCGTTGAGCACATCGTTGATTTCGTGCGGTGTCGGGAGCTTGCTGCTACCGTTGGCCGTCTTCTCCTGCATCTCCTCGCGGATGATGTCATTACAGAGCTCGACGCACTCGTCACAGATGAAAACGGACGGTCCCGCAATCAGCTTGCGCACCTCGTGCTGGCTCTTTCCACAGAAAGAGCAGTACAGCAGTTTTCCGTCGTCACCCTTACCATTTCGATCGTCATTCATACTCGAAGTCCCGACTTGCGATTCCCTTGGTCATATCAACGGCAGATTTCTGTTCAACTGAACAGACAGACTGCCGTGAAAACAACAGGTTCCTATTCAACTACGTCCACGCACGGGTGACAAGTGTTCCCGGCGGTAATCTACGGTTTTTACACCCCTGATGCGCTTCAGGAATCGCTGTTTCCCGCCTCATCAGCCGCGGCTTTGCGCGATGACAGGATTTCATCGATCAGGCCATAATCCTTTGCATCCTCGGCTCCCAGGAAATTATCCCGGTCCGTGTCATTCTGGATCTTCTCCAGTGGCTGGCCGGTATGCACGGACAGGATTTTGTTCAGCCGTTCACGCACCAGCAGGATTTCCTTGGCATGTATATCAATATCAGAGGCCTGACCCTGGAACCCGCCCAGCGGCTGGTGGATCATCATGCGTGAATGCGGCAGGCAGAAACGCTTGCCCTGCGCGCCACCCGCCAGCAGCACAGCGCCCATGCTGGCCGCCTGGCCGATACACATCGTGCTGACATCCGCCTTGATGAACTGCATGGTGTCATAGATCGCCAGACCGGCTGTCACGGAACCACCCGGCGAATTAATATAGAGGTGAATATCCTTGTCGGGATTTTCGGACTCAAGGAACAGCAGCTGCGCCACGATGACGTTCGCCATGTAATCCTCAACCGGTCCAACCACGAAGACCACGCGCTCCTTGAGCAGGCGTGAATAGATATCGTAGGAGCGTTCACCACGTGCGGTCTGCTCGATCACCATGGGAACGAGATTCAGCGCCTGGATATCTCCACCGCCCTTGATCATGCTATCTGACATTCAGTTGCTTCCTTTTCTACGCAGCACCGCTCGCGGACTGCATGAGTTCCTCAAATGTTGTGGCCTTGTCCTCGACCTGCGCCTGATCTGTTACCCAGTCAGCCACCGTCTCTTCCATGATAAGGGTCTGTACGCCAGACAACATTTCCTGGTTACTGTAATACCACTGTACAACCTCTTCCGGATTCTCGTAGGACTGCGCCATTTCCTCGATCGTTTCACGTACGCGATCCGGGTTGACCGCCAGCTGGTTGCGCTGGATGATTTCCGAAATCAGCAGGCCCAGTGCGACACGACGCCGCGCCTCTTCCTCGTAGCGGCTACGATCATCGCTCCCTGCATCGGCACTTTCACCGTCTTTCTTGACAAGCGCTTCGATCTCACTGTCCAGCAATGTGGCCGGTACGTCCAGGTCGGCCTTTTCCAGCAGCGCATCAAAGACCTGGGACTTGATACTTTTCTTGACCGCAGCATCCAGCTCGCGGCGCATATTCTTGCGGACTTCTTCACGCAACGCATCCAGACCACCGTCACCGACGCCAAAGGCGCGGGCAAACTCGTCATCCAGTTCAGGCAGGGTTGACTCTGAGACACTGTGCACAGTGATATCAAAGCTGGCCGTCTTGCCCGCCACCTCGGCTGACCCGTAATCATCCGGGAAGGTCACTTCAATTGTCTTGCTGTCACCGGCGCTGACGCCGACCAGCTGCTCCTCGAAACCGGGGATCATCGATCCGCTGCCGAGTTCCAGCGGGACGTTCTTTGCCGCATTGCCATTGAAGGGCTGGCCATCGATGCTGCCTTCAAAATCGATCTCGATGCGGTCGCCGTTTGCCGCGGCCCGTTCGACCCCGGTCCATGTCACCCGCTGGGAACGGAGTTTATCGAGCATGGCATCGATTTCCGTATCCGTAACCTCGGCAACCGGACGCTCGATTTTCAGGTCGCCCAGGTCCGGGATGACCACCTCGGGATACACATCGAATATCGCCACGTACTCCAGTTCCTCACCGGAACGGTTACATGTCTGTTCAATGCTCGGCTCACCGGCCGGCTTGAGATTTTCCTGCTGCAGGGCCTGTTCATAGGTCGCAGCGATCAGTTCCGCGGCGGTTTCTTCCCGCACCTGTGCTTCATAGCGCTTCTTCACAACGCCCAGCGGCACCTTGCCGGGGCGAAAACCGTCCAGGCGTACTGAACGGGTAAGCTGCTGCAGCTTGCTGTTCACCTGCTGGTCCATTTGCTCCGCCGGAATCTGCACCGTCATGCGGCGGCCCAGCCCACTGGTTGTTTCAACGGAAACTTGCATGTCATACCCTCAAACGTGAAATCGATTGCAAAAAATACATTTGCCCCGGTACCGTGAATCGTAACAGCTGCGCCGGAACAGAAAACCGTTCTGATTATGGTGCGAAAGGAGAGACTCGAACTCTCACGGGTTACCCCACTGGAACCTAAATCCAGCGCGTCTACCAATTCCGCCACTTTCGCGATGTGCGCCAGGTTATTGATTTCTCAAGGCCGCAACATCAACAAGTGATTATACGGGTTTGGAAAATCGAGTATAACCCCAAAAAATATCAGGTAAATAAAAACCCGCGCAAGCGCGGGTCAAATTAATGGTGGGCCGTGAAGGACTCGAACCTTCGACCAAGAGATTAAGAGTCTCCTGCTCTACCAACTGAGCTAACGGCCCGGAAACAACCTGTAATGGGGCGAGCGACCGGGATCGAACCGGCGACCACAGGAGTCACAATCCTGTGCTCTACCAACTGAGCTACGCCCGCCATCAACTGCTACAAACTCATTCTGTCTGGCGCCCCGGAGAGGATTCGAACCCCTGACCCATAGCTTAGAAGGCTATTGCTCTATCCAACTGAGCTACCGGGGCGAAAACCCGAACCACCGATCTGCATCTGGCGCTTCAAACAACTAAAATTGGTCGGGGTAGAGAGATTCGAACTCCCGACATCCTGCTCCCAAAGCAGGCGCGCTACCAGACTGCGCTATACCCCGTATCACGGCAGCGCCGGATGGGCGGGCGATAATACGGTCCCGCTTCTCCAGCGTCAACGGCCGAAGTGCGACAGTGTAACAAAAAATCTCCTGTACGCGGGCATAGGCTTGATTTGCGGAGAGTATTTCTCCACTATATGCCTAAGGGATTTCATGGTGCGCAGGGACTTTACTCTCACAATTATTCAGCAAGGCTGAGTCAAATAAATCAGGTAATGCCCACCCCTCCCCCACCAGACACCTCCGGCTGGCTGCCCCATCCTGACCGGCGGCAGATTATCAATGCCAGCACCATTCTTCTGGCGCTGCTGGTCTTCCTGCTGGCGCTCAGCACCGGCTGGTCAGCCTACCAGCGTTACCTTGAGGCCGGGCGTATCCATGCGGCCAGCGCGCTGACCGACCAGACCATTGCCATCTCTGCGGTGGCAGCCATGGAACGTGGCGTTACTTCTGCCATGCTGGGCGCCGGTACGGGACACGGCTCGCGACTCCAGACTATGCTGATCGAGGTGCGCGCCCGTGGCGATACCCTGTGGGATACCTTTCAGAAGGCGACGCAACATTTCGATGCCAGCCCTGCACTCCGCCAGGCGCTGAACCGGGCACAAACAGCGCACCAGACCCTGCTCGAGGCGCGCCACCAGGCTGACCGGTTTTTCGCCGGAGAGGCCGTCGGGATCGACGAGCCCGAATGGATCGGCCTCGTCAGCCACTTCAATCAAAGCCTGGAACAAATCCGCCACGAACTGTTCTATCAGGGGCAATGGCCGCAACAGCTGACGGTGCTCAACCTGTCTCTACGCCACTGGGTCTGGCTGGTCAGCGAATATGCCGGCCGGGAACGCGGCATCCTCGCCTACTACATCAGCAACCGTGCGCCCCTGCCGGAAGCAAGACGCGCCGAACTGCGTACCTATCGCGCACTGGTCGAACACTATATTCAGGAGATCCTCGCCGAGGCCGGAGAACCCGGCATGGATCCCCGCATCCGCACAACTGCACAGGTCATGCAGCGCCGTTTTGTGGATACCTTCGACCCGCTACGCGCACAGGTCTACCGTCATGCGGCAACCGGCAACTACCAGCTGAGCGGGGATGACTGGATCCGGGCCGCGACCACGGCCATCGACAGTGTGCTCGATCTGGCGGGTACAGTCACCGGGATATCGGCACAGGCGGCTGATCGTATCCGCCGCGACAGCGCCCGGCATCTGGCCTACCAGGTCGGGGTGGTGGCCCTGGCGCTGTTCCTGCTGCTGATCAGCCTGACCAAGATTCGCGAGACAACCAACGCCCTGTTCCACGAAAAAGAACTGGCAGAGGTGACACTGCATTCCATCGGCGACGGCGTCATCACAACCGATGCCGAGGCGCGGGTTGAATACCTCAATCCGGTCGCCGAGGAGTTCACCGGCTGGAGTAACAGCGAGGCCATTGGCCGGCCGTTGTCCGAAGTGGTGGAACTGGCCACCGGCTTCAGTCATGAACCCCACGAAAACCCCGTAGTACGCTGCCTGCGCGAGAAACGCGTTGTTGGTCTGGCGGAGAACACGCTGCTGATCCGGCGGGATGGGAAGGAATTCGCCATCGAGGATTCCGCCGCACCGATCCACGACGTGGAAGGCAAAGTCGTGGGGGCGGTGATGGTCTTCTACGATGTTTCCGATAACCACGAACCGGGGCATCTGCTGGCACATTACGCCGCTCACGATGCGCTGACCGGGCTCGCCAACCGGCGCGAGTTCGAACGCCGGCTGACCAAGCTGCTGAACAGGGCCAAACACAAGGGTGAACAGCATGCGCTGTGCTACATCGACCTTGACCAGTTCAAAATCGTCAACGATACCTGCGGCCATATGGTGGGCGACAAGCTGCTGCGTCAACTGACCTATGTGCTGGAACAGCACGTGCGGGACGCCGATACCCTGGCCCGCCTCGGTGGCGATGAATTCGGGCTGCTGCTGGAAAACTGCCCCCTGCCGCGAGCCCGGCAGATTACCGAAAACATACGCAGACTGGTCAAGGAGTTTCGTTTCGTCTGGGAGGGCAAGGCCTTTGACGGGGGTTGCAGTATCGGACTGGTGCCTATTACAGCGGAGAGTATAAGCCCGGCGGAACTGCTGAGCGAGGCCGACGCGGCCTGTTATGCCGCCAAGGAGAAAGGCCGCAACCGGGTACAGGTCTTCGAGCCGGGCGATATCGAGCTGGCGCAGCGCAGTGGCGAGATGCAGTGGGTGTCACGTCTCAGGGCCGCGCTACGCGAGGATCGGCTGCTGCTCTATGTGCAGGATATCCAGCCACTGAACGAGGAGCGACCGCTGCACCGGGAGATCCTGCTGCGCCTGTGCGACGAGGATGGGGAGATCGTCCCGCCCATGTGCTTTATCCCGGCGGCGGAACGCTACAACCTGATGCCGGAACTCGATCGCTGGGTGATCGAGCACACCCTGGACTGGATCAGCCGGTATGACGCCGGACAGGAGGGCACGGTCTACAATATCAATCTTTCCGGCACCTCGGTGAGCGATTCAGGCCCGCTGCTGGAATTTATCGATCAGCAGCTGGTCCGCTACCCGGTGCCACCGCAACGCATCTGCTTCGAGATTACCGAAACCGCCGCGGTACAGAACCTGGCCCAGCTCGCCGAGTTGATCCAGGTACTCAAGGTTCGCGGTTTCAGCTTTGCACTGGACGATTTTGGCAGCGGCCTGTCCTCGTTCATGTACCTGAAGACCCTGCCAGTGGATTTTCTCAAGATCGACGGCAGCTTTGTCCGTGACATGCTGCATGACCCGATTGATCTGGCCATGGTGCAGTCGATCAACACCATCGGTCATGTCATGCAGATCGAGACCATCGCCGAGTTTGTCGAGGATGACGAGACCCGTGATGAACTGCGCAAGCTGGGGGTCGATTTTGGCCAGGGTTACGGCATCGAACACCCCCGGCCGCTGGCCCAGGGAACTGCTGACTAATTCAGAAGTTCCCTGGTTATCCCTTTCCCCGCGCTTGTTCGCTTGCAACGCACGTGCGAGAATCGCCGGCCTTCACTCACAGCGAAGTCAGGAACCGGATTTTCATGAGCGCCCGCATCATTGACGGCAAGGCCATCGCAGCCACTACACGCCAGCAGGCGAAGGAACAGATCGATGCCCGCCTGGCTGCCGGTAAACGCCGCCCCGGCCTGGCCGTGATCCTGGTCGGTGTTGACCCGGCCTCTGAAATCTATGTCAGGAACAAACGGGCCGCCTGCGAGGAAACCGGTGTCCTGTCGCGTTCATGGGACCTGCCGGAGG
>JALVCM010000434.1 GCA_027010005.1 Thiohalobacter sp. | reverse complement strand
CCTGTACTGATAGATGCAGGCGCAGCTCGGGCCAGTGCTCTGCGGCATAATCCATGACGCCAATATCGGCCAGGATGAGGGCATCAACCCCCAGTTGTGCCGCCCGGTCAACGGCATCCTGCCAGCGTTTCCAGCCGGCCGGTTGTGCATAGGTGTTGATAGCCACGAAAACTTTTGCCCCGCGACTGTGTGCGTATGCGATACCCTCACGGGAACGCTCGTCATTGAAGTTGAGCCCGGCAAAGTGACGTGCATTGGTGTCATCCCGGAAGCCGATGTAGACGGCATCAGCACCCTGGTCGACGGCCGCCTTGAGCGCCGGCAGGTTTCCGGCCGGGCAGACGAGTTCCATTTTTTTGTTTTCCGAAGGCATCTGTTCAGAATCCTGTCACGACCTGTTGTCGTGTGTGGCGCTGTTCGAGCTCCTGCGAGATAGCGTTGAGAACTTTCCATTTGCTTGCACACCAGGCAGGTGCGAGAAGGATATCCGGTGACGCAGTTGCTGTAACACGGTGATAGATGATCTCTGGCGGTGTGCGTTCAATCATGTCACAGGCAATGGAGATGTAGTGATCCAGTGACAGGGGCTGGTACTCCCCATGCCGCCACTGGTTGGCGAGCATGGTGCCCTTGACCACGTGCAGGGGGTGCAGCTTGAGTCCCTCGACACCAAGGTCGAGGACACGTTGCAACGTTATCAGGCAGTGACGACGTGTCTCGCCAGGCAGGCCGATGATGAGGTGTGTGCAGATCTGCAGGCCACGTGCATGGGCATTACGTACTGCGCTGCGGTAGGCATCAAAGCCATGTCCACGGTTGACCCGTTGCAGGGTGTCATCCCAGGCTGATTGCAGTCCCAGCTCCAGCCATACCTCTTTACCTTGGTCCCTGTAGCGGGTCAGCAGGTCGAGTACTGTGTCGGGTACGCAGTCCGGGCGTGTACCAACCGCCAGACCAATAACATCCTCATCGACGAGTGCCTGATCGTAGAGTTCGGCAAGCCGGTCAACGTCTGCATAAGTGTTGGTATAGGCCTGGAAGTAGGCAATATATTTGCGTGCCCCGGTGCGTTTACGGATTACCTGCCGCCCGGCCTCGATTTGTTCGCCGATCGTTGGCGGGTTGCGGGCATTGGGATTGAAAGAGACGTTGTTACAGAAGGTACAGCCGCCACGGCCCTTGCTGCCATCACGATTCGGACAGGTGAAAGCGGCATTCAGCGCCAGTTTGTGAACACGTTCACCATAACGGCGCAGCATGGTCTGCCCAAAGGTATTGACGGTATCGGAAAGCACCATATTCAACCCACAACATCCAGTACCCGGCGCCGGAAAGCGACATTGCGCTGTTCGGCCAGTTCCCGGCAGGCATGTATATTGACGCCCTCGAGTCCGTCGATGGCTGTCGCAGTGACGGATTCAATGTAGTCCGGTGCCTGTTGCAGGAAATCCAGCATGGCCTGGAAGGATCCCGCCAGGGCCGGCTGACAATGTTGTTGATACAGGGCTTCACTCTGGGCGTTCATCGAGACCGACAGGGTATCGACACAGCCGGCCAGTTGGGGAAGTACGTTACGCTTGTGTACCAGGTTGGCAAGGCCATCTGTATTGATGCGGACCCGGCCGTTGCACTGTTTGATATGTGTAGCAATTTCCAGCAGGGGTTTGAGGCGCAGAGTGGGCTCGCCGAAACCACAGAACACCACTTCCCGGTAGTCGGAAGGTTCTCCAAGTGCATGGATAATATCACTGGTTTCAGGGCGTTGTGGAAGGCTGAGATCAAACTCGTGGACCCTGGGGGTGGTGCAGTATTTCGGGCAGAATGTGCAGTGCAGTGTGCACCTGTCAGTAATATTCAGGTAGCGTTTGTTGCCTATCGTGTAGGCCAGAACAGGTT
>JALVCM010000433.1 GCA_027010005.1 Thiohalobacter sp. | reverse complement strand
CTGCAATGCAGCCAGAAGAAATTTGTTTTGCTGTTCGCGGACCTGGACAAGTTCAAGGACGTCAACGACGAACTGGGACACGCTGCCGGCGACCTGGTACTGCGCGAGTTTGCCCGTATTGTGCGCAGCTGTATCCGCGAGCCGGATGTGGCTGCACGTTTTGGTGGAGACGAATTCGTTATTATCCTGGAAGATGCCACACTGAAACACGCGCAATTGATTGCCGAACGCATCCAGCAGCAGGTTGCACGCTGGTCGGACGACAATGAAATCGACTTCAGCGTGACATTCGGCCTTGGTGAGGCACCAACCCACGGTGACAGTTTCACACATTTACTGGAACAGGTGGACCAGGCGCTATACCATTCAAAATCCACACACACCGGCGGCGGTATCGCCATCGCCCGGCCAGCCGTTTAAGTACACAAAGCAGAAGAATCTATGGAACAAGAAGTTGATGTTGCCATTATTGGCGCAGGCAGTGCAGGACTCTATGCACTGGGTCAGGTCAAACGTAAAACCGACAGCTATGTGCTGATCGATGGCGGGGAGCTGGGTACAACCTGTGCCCGTGTCGGCTGTATGCCTTCCAAGGCACTCATCCAGATTGCCGAGGACTACCACCGCCGCAATATTTTTCCCCGTGAGGGCATTGAAGGCGGCGACAAGCTGCGTGTCAATGGCCCCGATGCGCTGGAACACGTACAGGACTTGCGTGATATTTTTGTCGACAAGGTACTGTCAACCAGTACGGATGATATGGGTGACGAGTTCATTTCGGAATATGCACAGTTCATTGAACCCGGACTCCTGCAGGTTGGTGAACGCCGTATTCGTGCCAGGCGTATTGTAATCGCATCCGGCTCCACGCCCATCGTCCCCGGCCCCTGGAAAAATTTTGGTGACAGCGTTCTTACCACCGATGAGATTTTTGAGCTGGAAGAACTGCCGGAGTCCCTTGCCGTGATTGGACTCGGTGTTATCGGGCTCGAACTGGGCCAGGCTTTCCACCGGCTGGGGGTCAGTGTTACGGGTATCGACCAGCTGGAGACGATAGGTCACCTCGATGACCCGGAGATCAACAAGACCGCTATCCAGCTGCTGGGCAAGGAAATGCCGCTGTGGCTGGGGTATCCTGCAGACATCGAGAAGCTGGCTGACGGCAGGCTTCGCGTCAGCGCCGGCGAAAAGTCTGTCGATGTCGAAAAGGTCCTGGTCTGTATCGGCCGTCGCCCCAACCTGGAGAGTATCGGCATTGAAAAAGCCGGTGTCACACTGAACAAACGGGGCATCCCGGACTACAACCGCAACACCCTGCAGATAGAGGACAAGCCACTGTTCCTTGCCGGTGACGTCAATAGCGACCGGCCTGTACTTCACGAAGCGGCCGACGAGGGTCGTATTGCCGGCATCAATGCTACCGTAGAAACACCCATTGCGTTCCGGCGTAAAACCCCGCTGTTCGTCACTTTCTCTGACCCCAATCTGGTACTGGTCGGGAAAACCTGGTCCGAACTCGACCCTGACAACACGCTGGTCGGCAGCGTGGCACTGGGCATGCTGGGACGGGCTCTGATCATGGGACGCAACAAGGGCCAGCTGCGGCTCTATGCCGACAGGCGCACGGGTAAACTGCTGGGTGCCTCGATGATCGCACCGCACGGTGAACACCTCGGGCACCTGCTGAACTGGTGTATCGAACAGGAGCTGAGTGTTCTGCAAATGGTGCGCATGCCCTTCTACCACCCGGTACTCGAAGAAGCGATCCAGCCAGTATTGCGCGAAATGGTTGCCAATGGCGGTTTTGCACCGGATGAACTGCCACCGGACCTGGAACGCCTGTAACCGTGTACAGCACCGCGCGACAACGATTGAAGCGCCTGCTCGACCTGCAGCATT
>JALVCM010000432.1 GCA_027010005.1 Thiohalobacter sp. | reverse complement strand
CCGACCAGCAGCCGGCCGAGAATGCACCGTCCGCCCCGGAAGGCGAACAGACACCTTCCAGCAGCGGTAGCCTGTTCTAACCCGTAGGAGCGGGCTTGCCCGCGAACAGGAGGGCATGGCACCTACGGGTTCGCGGGCAAGCCCGCTCCTACGGCGCTATATCTGGAACACTAAACGCCGGCCTGTCCGGCGTTTTTTTATGCCCGGATGATTGCCGCCACCCGGTAAAGCACCGATAATCGGTCCCTGTTCTGATGCAAGCTTCAAGGGACCAACATGCTGCGCCTGATCAACATACTTCTACTCATTACGCTCATTGTGCTGGGGCTTTCCTTTGCCGTCCTGAACGCTGAGCCGGTACCACTCAATTACTATTTCGGCTACCGGGAAATCCCCCTGTCCATGATTGTCGTGGTCGCCCTGGCGACGGGTGCCGTGATCGGCGTGCTGGTCAGTATGGGCATACTGTTGCGACAAAAGCAGCAGACCTTTCGTTTGCGCCGGCAGTTGAAGAAAGCTGAAAAGTCCGCATCGCCAACCAGCGTCCTGCCGGCCGGGAAATAAAGGGGCCTTACGCGATGCAACTCCTGCTCTGGTTACTGTTGCCGGTTGCCGCCGCGTCAGGTTGGTGGGTGGCGAGCTGGAGCCAGGGCAGGCAGCAACGCCGCACCAAGGCCGTGCTGAATTCAGCCTATGGCCAGGGGCTGAACTACCTGCTCAACGAACAGCCCGACAAGGCGACCGAAGTGCTGGTGCAGATGGTCGAGGTCGATCCCGACACCGTCGAGTTGCATCTGGCACTCGGCAGCCTGTTCCGGCGGCGTGGCGAGGTGGACCGTGCCATCCGTGTGCATCGCAATATCATCGCGCGTACCGGGTTGAGTGAAGCCCTGCACGAACAGGCGACACTGGAACTGGGGCGGGACTTTCTTAAAGCCGGTTTGCTGGATCGCGCCGAGGTACTGTTCCAGCAGCTGCTGGAAACACACCGCTATAACGATGATGCCCGTGTTCACCTCATCGATTTGTACCAGCAGGAAAAGGAATGGAGCAAGGCTGCCGAGCTGGCACGCACCTTTGCAGTCCAGGGTGATGAGGCCTGGCGGGCACGACTTGCCCAGTACCTGTGTGCGCTGGGTGAAATATCCCTGAAGCGTGGCAATACGATCCGCGCCGAAGGTTATGCCGATGACGCACTTGCCGAAGATACCGACTGTGTGCGGGCGACCCTGCTGAAAGGACGTTGCCTGCGTGCATCGGGCCGGCTGACCGATGCAGTCGATTGCTTCTGTCGCGTGGAAGACCAGTGTGCCGAACTGCTGCCGGAAGTGCTGGGCGAGATCCGTGACGGGTTGCTGGAACTGGGGCGGGATGCAGAGTGGACGGCCTACGTGGATGCGCTGGCGGGTCGGCATCCCTGGCTGGTGTTCTACCGCAAGAACGTCGTTGAACAGAACGTGGCGCAGGCGGTGGTTCCCCAGTCACGCTATCGCTGTCAGCAGTGTGGCTTCACGGCGCATAAACTCTTCTGGCAGTGTCCCGGCTGCCAGAACTGGAGCAGCGTAAAACCGATAAAAACAGGAAGTACCGAATGAGCTCGAAATTGATAGATGGCCCCCGCGTCATTGTGGCACTGGATTTTCCGGACGGACAGACGGCCCTGCAGTTCGTTCAGCAGTTGCCACCCGGCAGCTGCCGGCTGAAAGTCGGCAAGGAACTGTTTACCAGTGCCGGACCGGAACTGGTACGCCAGCTGGTGGGAATGGGGCACGACGTGTTCCTGGATCTCAAGTTTCATGACATCCCCAATACCGTAGCACGTGCCTGCGAGGCGGCTGCACAGCTGGGTGTCTGGATGATGAATGTGCATGCTTCAGGCGGGCGCCGGATGATGGAAGCTGCGGCAGCGGCACTGAAGGATAATGCCGGGGAACGCAAACCCCTGTTGATTGGTGTGACCGTGTTGACCAGTATGAGTGCTGAGGACCTGGCTGAAATCGGTGTGAACGTCGAACCGGCGACACAGGTGGAGCGGTTGGCGCAGCTGGCCAAAGCATCGGGACTGGATGGTGTCGTCTGCTCGCCACGGGAAGCCGGGCAGTTGCGTGCCCAGCTGGGTGATGACTTTGTGCTGGTGACCCCGGGGGTTCGGCCTGCCGGTGCATCAAAGGACGACCAGACGCGTGTCATGACACCGGCTGACGCCATTCGTGACGGTGCAGGTTACCTGGTTATCGGCCGGCCCGTGACACAGGCAACCGACCCCGTCAGCGCGCTTGAAGCGATCAATGTCGAGATTCAGGGCATAGCCCAGGAAACCTGATTAATTCAGAGTTCACGTCATTGCGAGCGTAGCGCGGCAATCTCCGTCAGTCTGGCACCAGGCCAAAGAGATTGCCGCGCTGCGCTCGCAATGACGATCATCAAATCCACCCTGAAGATCATTTGTAAGAAATATCCTACGTCATAATCAGAAATTCCCGCTTGTACGGCTGCTGCTTTCTTGTAGCATCCGGGCTTCGCAGTATCTTGATACTGCGCCCGGACACAGGGTGTGTCCGCTGACAAACTGCATGGAGGATATAACATGAGTCTCAAAACACTGGTGGCGTCACTGTTGCTGGCGCCGGTACTGGCATTCGCCAATCCCACGATCAATATCAACACCGCAGATTCGGAAGCCCTGGTGGATGGGCTGACGGGCGTAGGCCCGGAAAAAGCCATGGCCATTATTCGTTACCGGCAGACCAACGGGCCGTTCCGGCAGGTAAATGACCTGGTCCAGGTCAAGGGGATAGGCCAGGGCACTGTCGAACGAAACCGTGCCTACCTGACGGTTGGAGAGCAGGCCAGCCAGCCCTGAGTACCCCGGGCATCCCCCCGGAGTCCTGACAGGGTTGCATGGGGGCTGCCCGTTTTCCACGAAGTAACCGGTTATGCCTCTGTCGGGTGGGCGACACAGGGATCGTGTTGTGCCTGGGCAGGGAGGCGATACAGGCGCCTTTCAGAGGCATATCCCGTTGCTTCGGGGGAAGAAGGATCGTGTATTTTTTTGACAGTCTGAAGTATGTGGATAATAATAGCTATAGATATCCACATGACCGGGAAGATACATGAAAACAGTACAAATGACGCTTGATGATGAGTTGGTGGATGCCGTGGATGCCGTGGTAAAAAAACTGCACACCACCCGGTCTGCGTTTGCCAGAAAGGCCCTCCGGGATGCCGTGGAGAACGCCCGCATGAAGCAACTGGAAGAGAAGCACAAAACGGGATATCAGCGAAAGCCGGTTCAGACCGACGAGTTTGACGCATGGGAATCAGAGCAAGAATGGCCTGAATGATGAAACGTGGTGAAGTGCGCTGGTATAAATTCCAGTCACCGGACAAGAAAAGGCCGGTCCTGATTTTGACAAGGGATTCTGTGCTTGAGTATTTGGGTGAAGTTACCATTGCCCCCATCACATCAACCATCAGGGATATACCCAGCGAGGTTTTGCTGACAAGGGAAGATGGCTTGCGGAAGGATTGCGCGGTCAACTGTGATCATATACAGACTGTCTCGAAGGGGAAGGTCGGCACACTCGTCGCCACACTGGCGCCTGAGAAACTTGAGCAGGTACGTGATGCAATACGTTTTGCACTGGATATTTGATTTTGGCCATTGCCCCACCGTCTTGAGACGAACGCCCGGACGCAAGGGGGCTGTGTGAGCGCCTCTTGGCGCCGATATTTTAACAAGACAAGACAACTGCCCTGGCCGCTTTCCGATTGACCGCTCAGGTGCTTTTGGGTATCGTTTAGCCTATAATTTCAGACCATTGCGTCGTTTTTTGAGATACCCGACATCATGCATTATTACCCGGTAATACTGTCCGGCGGGGCAGGCAGTCGCCTGTGGCCTGCTTCCCGCGAGTTCTATCCCAAACCGATGCTGCCGATGTTCGGTGAACACACCCTGCTACAGGACACCAGCACCCGGCTCGATACCATTGATGCCGTCCAGCCCCCGGTGTTTGTGTGCAATGAAGAACATCGTTTCCTGGTCGCCGAGCAGGTACGTGCACTGGGCAAGGAAGCGGAAGCCATCATGCTCGAACCGGAAGGTCGTAACACGGCTCCCGCCCTGACACTGGCAGCACTGCACCTGGCCGGGAAAGACCCCGAGGCTTTGATGGTAGTCATGCCGGCAGACCATGTTATCCCGGACCAGGCCGCATTTACGGATACCGTACAGCGCGGTGGTGAACTTGCACAACAGGGTTACCTTGTGACCTTCGGTGTCGTGGCCGACAAACCTGAAACCGGCTATGGCTATATCAACCGCGGCAATTCAATCGAGAACAGTAGTGGCTTCAAGGTAGACCGGTTTGTCGAAAAACCGGATGCCGGGACTGCGCAAACCTACCTGGACTCCGGCGACTATTACTGGAACAGCGGCATCTTTGTCATGCGTGCCGGTCGCTGGCTGGAAGAGATTGGTAAATACCAGCCGGATATTCTGGCGGCTTGCCGTGTCGCCATGGAGCATGGCAAAAGCGATGCCGATTTCCTGCGCGCTGACAGAGATGCTTTTCTGGAATCACCGTCTGACTCAATCGACTATGCCGTGATGGAAAAAACCGACCGCGCCGCCGTGGTACCCATGCAGGCACACTGGTCCGATGTCGGCTCCTGGTCTTCCATCTGGGAAGTCTCCGAACGGGACGAGAATGGTAACGTCTCGCGTGGTGATGTGCTGACCCATGATACGACGAATTCCCTGCTGATGGCTGACCGGCGCTGCGTCGCTGCCGTCGGCCTGGACAATATGATCGTGGTGGAAACGGCGGATGCAGTACTCGTCGCGGACAAGAAGAACAGCCAGGATGTGAAAGCCATCGTTTCCCAGCTCAAGGACTCTGACCGTGAAGAATACCGTTTCCACAGTCGTGTATACCGGCCATGGGGGGATTACGAGGGTATCGACAATGGTGCGCGTTACCAGGTCAAGCGCCTGACCGTAAAACCGGGCGCCCAGCTTTCATTACAGATGCACCACCACCGCGCAGAACACTGGATTGTGGTGTCCGGAACCGCAAAGGTAACGCGGGGCGACGACGAGTTTATGCTGTCGGAAAATGAATCAACCTATATTCCATTGGGTACCACGCACCGGCTGGAGAACCCTGGCAATATCCCGCTGGAGATTATCGAGGTGCAATCGGGGAGTTATCTGGGAGAGGACGATATTGTGCGGTTTGAAGATGTGTATAACCGTGTTGAGTGATTTTTGAGTATGGATCCGGAATTAAAGTTGCAGGGGCGCTTGACCGGTGACTGCCCGGTTCCTGTTTGTGTGGTTTCCTACGCAGACCAGAATGATGAAATCAGTTTAATTGATCTGTGGCGTACCATCGCTGCGCGCAAGATGCTTGTCATACTTAGTGTTCTTGTGGCTATGGTGCTTGCATATGTCTACGTGTCTCTGGCTGAGCCATTGTATCGGGCTGAAGCAAATGTGTTGCCACCACAGCAACAGGATATTCAGGGACTGATGATTAACTATCTGGAGACGGAAAACCTGAATATTGAGCGATACACACCTGATCTCGTGTATCAATCATTCCTGAGGAATCTAAAGTCAAAAGGATTGCGCAGAGAATATTTCGACGCCAATGGTCTTGTAGCTCACTATCTGGGTGATCATTTGGATAAGGAAGCCAATATCGATCGTATTTTCGACAAGAAGTTTAGCGGGAGCCTTAAAGTAGAGATAAATAGGCAGGATGCTTCGTTTGTCGTCATAAGCTTGACAGATTGGGATCCTGTCTTTGCAGCAAATTGGCTCAACCAGTTTATTGAGTTTGCCAATACACGTACCGTCCGCCAGCTGATAAATAATATTAATGCTGCGGTACAGAGTGAGATAAAGTGGGTTAGGTACCAGCTGGAAAGTAAGTTAAAGCTTGCCGTGCAAAGGCGACAAGACAGAATAACTAATTTGCGCGAAGCATTACGTGTGGCCAACAGGCTCGGAATCAAAAGCACGAGCAGTTTTCCAGTGATAGAAGCGAGAGAGAAGGCGGCTATTGAGGTCAATACAGCCCAGTCGCCACTCTATATGCGAGGAACGAAAGCACTTGAAGCCGAAATCGCGGTACTTGAATCACGTAAGTCGGACGAACCGTTCATTGCCGGGCTGCGAGACCTGCAGGAGAAAAAAGCCTTCCTGGAAAGCTTATCTATAAGCGGTGATAATCTGTCAGCTGTCACGGTCGATACAACAGCAAGGATTCCTTATAGTTATGAGAACCCGGGGGAAAAGTTGGTATTCATACTGGCAGCCATATTTGGTTTGATGATCGGGATTTTCCTGGTGTTCGTCGCCGAATTCTGGTCGAAAGCGCGTAAGCCATCAAAGCTGTCTACTGGACAGAGTTGAAGAAAGAATCCCACTGCAAACCATCGGTATTACTACTGCCATTATATTCCTGAGTAATTAATATTTAATTTAGTGCTTAACAAATTAGTTTATGCGTGGGTATTGAGCGAATGGATCGAAATACATACAGGGAAAGAATCTATCGCTATTACAGCAGTTCCAGAAATAAATCTCTTGGACCCGAAGATAGTGAGGGCTTGAATGTACGCGCGCCCACTTTACGTAAAATCATCCGCCAACATTTCCCGAAAAATAGCGGCGTGAGCATTCTTGACCTGGGTTGTGGTCATGGCGCATTTGTGCACTTT
This sequence comes from Thiohalobacter sp., assembly GCA_027010005.1. GTDB lineage: Bacteria > Pseudomonadota > Gammaproteobacteria > DSM-19610 > DSM-19610 > Thiogranum. Next base: position 968 of record JALVCM010000432.1, on the reverse strand, counting down.
ATACGGGAGGCTGGATACCGTAACGTCAGCGGAGTAGATGCTTCAATCGAGCAGGTTGCCGATGCCAGGCGCTTAGGTGTGGCCGGGGTGACTCAAGGCGATATGCTGGATGAATTACGTGTGCTGGAGAACGAGTCCATCGATGTGATTATAGCATTTGATGTTATTGAACACCTCACCAAGGAAGAACTTCTCCCTTTTGTTGATCATGTGTATCGGGTGTTGCCTCCCGGGGGGGTGTGGATTATCCATACCCCGAACGGTGAGTCGCCCTTTGTTGGTCGTATTCTTTACGGTGATTTTACCCACGAGCAGGCATTTACCCAGACCTCGATTACTCAACTGCTGAAATCCTCCGGTTTTTCCTGTGTTGAATGCTTTGAAGATACCCCGGTTGTCCACGGCGTGAAGAGCGCGCTTCGGTGGTTTGTGTGGAAGATCATCCGCAGGGGGCTTCGACTGTATCTGGCGGCGGAGTCCGGTGACACCGCAAAAGAGGCTATTTTTACACAAAACTTTCTGACTGTAGTGACCAAGTAGATGTGTGGTATTGCACTCATTTTTGGGTACGGCCCTGAGGCGTCCCGGGTAGACTGTAATGAGTTGTTGCAGATAAGAGATGCAATGCAGCGTCGTGGTCCCGACGATGCCGGTGTTTGGTCGCAGGAAGACCGTGGAATTGCTTTGGCTCATCGACGTCTGTCCATCATCGATCCTGGTGCCGATGGCCATCAACCCATGGCGACCGCCGACGGTTGCTTACGCGTCGTATTTAATGGTGAGATCTATAATTACCGGGCATTACGACAAGAACTCGAGAAAAAAGGCTACCGGTTCCGATCGCACAGCGATACAGAGGTGTTGTTACACCTGTATGCGGAAAAAGGCCGGGACATGGTGCACGATCTACGTGGGATGTTCGCCTTTGCTATATGGGATGATCACAAAAGAGGGGTGCTGCTGGCACG
>JALVCM010000431.1 GCA_027010005.1 Thiohalobacter sp. | reverse complement strand
GATCCACAAATGCGGCATGATCGTCATAACCGCTACTCAACAGGGGTATCGGTGAGATCCCAACTCATCTGAAGCGGTAAGCAGCACCTGCAATACAAACGGGCATATTCACCGCGCCGGGGGGGGTAACGGATGGGGCGCGTAAATAACGCCCCCGCAATGGTTTGGGGACGTTATCGGAAAAAGAAACGGTGGGGGCGGGATTCGAACCCGCGAACGGGATAACCCGTTACCGGTTTTCAAGACCGGCGCCTTCAGCCGCTCGGCCACCCCACCCGGCGACACCCCATGGTCCGCAGCTTACCCCGTCCAGTCAAGAGCAGGCGCCGGGTTTCCTCGACGGGATAACCCCGAACAACGTTCCTTGCGGGTAAATACTTCGCATTCCGGCAGAAAAAAAGCTGCGGCGATTAAACCGCAGCAGAGGAGATTGGAAAACCGTTAGTTATTTACGTGACTGATCAGAAAAAGTTCAGTCGGGACATTCCGTGCCATACAGGGAAAGCAGGATTCCTAGGTCTGCCTGGTTGGTCTGGCCGTCACCGTTCAGGTCGCCACCATCGTCAACGCCATAGGAAGAGAGCAGGATGCCCAGATCTTCCTGGCCGATGAAGCCATCGCCGTTGAGGTCGCCGAGGCAGTCAATTTCACACTCATCGGGTATGCCGTTCCCATTGTTGTCAAAGCTGGTGCCATCCCGGATATCACAGAAATCGGGTACTGAATTTCCGTTGCAGTCTTCCTCCAGGCCAAGCTGAATTTCGGCCAAATCGGTGTAGTAGTTTTCATTACAGTCCGGCCAGGGGCATTCCGAAAGTGGACCCCAGTACATGGTCGCCAGATGTACGCCGTTATTATCCCGGTAACTGATATTGAGTTCCACACCGAAGCAGGCCGTCACGTCATCACGGAAAGTAATTCGAGCAACACGTACGCGGTTCATGGGGTAGTTACCCGCAATACCGATGGTATCATCAGTGGTGAACCATGCGCCATTATCGGGCATATCGGGGTTGCTGACCGGGAGTGTACCCACGGTTTGCACCGGTTGTACTCCTCCGGTGTAAGCATCCACACCAATAGTCACAAAGCTGTCGTAGGCCAGTTCGGGGAATGTGGGCAACATGCTCGCGGGTGGTGGCCCGTCGGTACCAAGATCCACATTTACGAATCCCCGGGGGTCCGCCCACCAGCGAGGCTGACCTATTGTTGTCATCAGCGGTGATTCTACAGATATAAGTTCATCAGTAGGTTCACTGAATATTACGAACAGATCCATGGTGACATAGTTGTCCTGCCAGCCGGGAACACCTTCAAACGTCAGGTATTCTGCATACACACCCTCCAAATGAGCGGAAGCATGGGCAGTAATCGCCAGTAAAACACCAGCGGCTAGAACTCCACATTTAAATTTCATGACATTACCCTTTCTGATCTGATCCGCACCACCTTCACTCGCCAAAGGGGTCTCTCCCTTAGAGCCGTTATCAGAATAAATAGTGCCACAAATATCGGAATAAGCAAATTAAAAAAGCTGCGCGGCGCAGTGCCGCACAGCCTTGAAGGTTGCTAAGGGTTTGTATTACAGAAACTTACGGGCAGTTGGTGCCATAGACAGAAAGCAACGCGCCGAGGTCTGCCTGGTCGGTGTCGCCATCGCCATCGATATCACCACCATCGTTCATGCCATAAGCTGAAAGAAGGATGCCCAAATCGGACTGGTCGATGTCGCCGTCTCCATCCAGGTCGCCGGCACAGGTCTCATCGCACTGACCTTCACTGATGACCTGGAAGTCATCAAGGGCAGCTTCGACGATTGAGCCTGCGTTTTCATCTGCAGCGACGAAGCGCATCTTCATGTTGGCGGTGGGATTGAGGCCGGGGATATCAGCAACGTTGAACTGG
>JALVCM010000430.1 GCA_027010005.1 Thiohalobacter sp. | reverse complement strand
CAAACCGATGAGCGGCGCACTGCAGTGGATTCCGTTAAGCCAGTCCTGCAGGTAAATTTCCCAGAGACTGGACAGGCCACCGATGACAAGACGTTTGTCGACCTGGTCACTGAGTGCGATTTCCTCATGCGCGCGCTCCCAGGCACCTACAATAAAGCGTGCGTGGCGTTCAAAACGTTCACCTGCCGGCGTCAGGCTGACTTTCTGCCGGTCACGACGAAACAGGGACAGGCCAAGGGTGTCCTCCAGCTGGCGTACCCGTGCGCTGACAGCGGAAGGGGAGATGAACAGGTTTTCCGCTGCCTTGCGAAAATTGCGCATCCGGTCTACTTCGAGGAAGGTTTTGAGTTGTTCGATATCCATTTTGTGTGCAATTATTTAGTTCAAACTGGCCAGTTTAATTTGCTTCTCAGTATACATGCTCTTGTATAGCATGCGCGCCTCACCCCGGGTGCTTCACGAAATATTAACAAGGCGCCACATAAGACATATGCGGTAACATACTGTTATGACTGATAATATAAAACCTTTCTCGCTCCGTCAGGGAATTGCCGCACTGGTCTTCCTGGTCATCTCGCTGAGCCTGGCCACGATTACCCCGAGCATTGAAATAGCCTGGGTCACCGGCCTGTTGATGCTCACAATCTACTTGTTCGTGTTCGAAGTGGTGGGGGTCGATGTTGCGGCGCTGACAGTGATGGTACTGCTGGGCCTGACCTCCCTGTTTGCACCGCTTATGGGGCTGGAGCAGGGACTGGTCGACACCCAGAAGATTTTCAATGGCTTTGCCAGTAACGCGGTAATGTCCATTATCGCTGTCATGATCATTGGCGCAGGACTCGACCGTACCGGGCTGATGAGCAAGGTAGCCACCTTTATATTAAAGATAGGTGGCACCACCGAGACCCGCATCATTCCAATTATCTCCAGCACCGTGGGTATCATCTCTTCTTTTATGCAGAACGTTGGCGCCGCCGCACTGTTCCTGCCCGTGGTCAGCCGTATCTCCGCACGCTCCGGCCTGCCGCTGTCACGCCTGCTGATGCCGATGGGGTTCTGTGCCATCCTGGGCGGTACTGTCACCATGGTTGGTTCATCTCCGTTGATTTTACTCAACGACCTGATCCTGACCTCCAATGAAGCCTTGCCCCCCGACCAGCAGATGGAAACCTGGTCACTGTTTTCCGTAACGCCGGTAGGCCTGGTGCTGGTTGCCACCGGCATTCTCTACTTTGTGATTGCCGGTCGCTTTGTGTTACCCGCAAGCCAGACTGAAAATGGCACGAAGGGTGCCAATACCATGGACTATTTCAAGGACGTCTATGGCATCAACTATGAACTGTTCGAGATCGTTGTCCCTGATGACAGCCCGCTGGTCGGCAAGCAACTGGACGATGTGGAATCCTCGTATCGCATCCGCATCATTGCCAGCAAGCGCCCCGGCCAGGAAAGCGTGGTAGGACCGAACGGGCTGGCGCGTGATACGAAAATCGAGGCCGGTATGGTACTGGGTGTCGTTGCCGCCGAAAAAAATATCAATAATTTTGTTACCAAGTACGGGCTGAGACTGCGTGGCGAACTGCGCACATTTGCCGAATCGCTGTCATCGGCAAAAGCCGGTATAGCCGAAATTGTTATTCCGCCGGGTTCACAACTGATCGGGAAGAGTGCCCGTGATATATGGATGCGCAAAACTTATGGTCTCGCACTGGTCGCGCTGCACCGTAATGGTGAAACCCTGCGTGAAGGTGACAACATCCGCGAATTACCGTTTAAAGCGGGCGACACCCTGGTTGTACATACATCGTGGGAAGCGCTGGCACGTCTTGAAAAGGACCGTAATTTTGTTATCGTCACCACCGAGTACCCTCACGAAGATGTCCGCCCGCACAAGGTTGGCTGGGCC
>JALVCM010000429.1 GCA_027010005.1 Thiohalobacter sp. | reverse complement strand
TTACCGCCCCATCATGGGCCTGCTGGTGAGCGTGGCCTGGGTGATGGGCCTGCTGGTGGTCGGGCTCGTCCTGTATGCAGATGTGCGCGGGCGCCTGCGTAATTTTGCCGTGATGAAGGCACTGGGTTTTTACCATCACCATCTGGTGGCGGCCGTGGTGGCACAGTCCCTGCTGCTGATGTTGCTGGCCCTGCCGCTGGGCGTGCTACTGGCTCAGTTGCTGAAAGGCTATATCGAGAGTGTGGCGCCGGTCTATCTGATCAGCATTTATGAACCGCTGGTGTTTGCCCGCACGCTGGTCGCCGGTCTCCTGCTGGCGACTGCCGGTGCAGTTGCTCCCCTGCGTTTAGTACGTCGTACCGATCCCATGATCGCATTCCAGGAAGGCTGAGCATGTTCCTGTGGGCATGGAAATCCCTCTTCAGCCAGCGCAGTACGCTGGTGGGTAGCAGTCTGGGCATTGCCGGCGCCTTTGTGCTGGTTCTGTTCTTCGATGCCGTGTTCCGCGGTGAGTCGGAACAGATCGTTGCCTACCCTACACACATGAACCCCGATCTCTGGGTCATGCAGGCCGGTGTCGGCAATATGCACATGGCCATGTCCTACATCTGGGACTGGAAGAAGGACGTAATTGCGGCAATGCCGGAAGTGGGACAGGTTACACCCGTGCTTTATTCGTCCAGCATCATCGATGCCGGTAACAGCAAGTTGTTTGCCTTTATCGTTGGCCTGTTACCGGGTGACGACCGTGCCGGTCCCTGGGCAATGACGGCAGGGCGCCGGATTGTGAATCCCGGTGAGGTAGTGATCCCGGATGTCGTGTCACGCATCACCGGTATTGGTATCGGTGACAGCCTGCGTATCACCGATCACAGTTTCCGGGTGGTAGGTTTTTCACATGGGACCTATTCCTCGGCAAATCCCGTGATCTTTGTTCCTTTCGATGACCTGGAAGATATCCTGTCTGCCGGGGGGGCTTACAGTTACCTGCTGGTGGATGCGAAAGAGGGTGTCGACCCTGTGCAACTGGCTGCCCGGATTCGTCGTGAAGTGGAGAAGGTCAACGTGCTGACCAACGAAGAGCTGGTCGCCAACGACTTTGCCCTTGCCATGCAGATGGGGGTGGAGATCATTTTTATAATGACCACGATCTGTTCGGCATTGGCGGCACTGATCGTGGGCTTTACCGCCTATTCCCTGGTGGCACGAAAACAACGCGAGCTGGCCATCGTCAAGGCGCTGGGCGGCGGGCGCGGGTCACTCATCGGCAGCGTGGTGCTGCAATCCGTCATCATGACGCTGTTGGGTTATCTGCTCGCGGTGGCCTTCGCCCTGCTGGTCATTCCGCAGATTCCCCTGCTGGTGCCACAACTGACGCTGGTGATTTCACACGAGGCGATCCTGCAGATCGGCCTGGTAGCCATACTGGTGGCCGTCATCGGCGCGGTGATCCCCGCTTCGCTGGTGTTGCGTCTTGACCCGGCGCTGGCCTACCAGGTATGAGGGCATGCCATGACTGAACCCGTACTTCGCGCCAGCCACCTTACCCGGGTCTACGGCAGTGGCCGCACCCAGGTGCTTGCGGTTAACGATGTGTCGCTCACCATCCCGCCCGGTGAGCTGGTGATGATTATGGGTCCGTCGGGTTCCGGCAAGACCACGCTGCTGTCCATGCTCGGTGGCCTGTTGCGGCCCACCTCCGGCGAGGTCGTCATCAATGGCACGGAGATCACTGCCCTCGACGAGTCCCGCCTGCCAGTCGTACGCGCGCTGGAGATCGGTTTCATCTTTCAGGCTTTCAATCTGCTCGATGCCCTGACGGTGGAGGAAAATATCCTGTTTCCCGCCCGCCTGCGCAAGGGCGGGGTGGCGTCGGCACGCTTGCGTGCCGACCAACTGATGGCGCGGCT
>JALVCM010000428.1 GCA_027010005.1 Thiohalobacter sp. | reverse complement strand
AAAGCCCGAGCCACCCAGCACAACAGGGGCGTCACTGGTTGCATGCAGGGTTGCTACGAGTTCCCGGTGCAATGCCAGGTAATCCACCGTGCGCGGGTAGGCCGCATTATCGATATTGCGCAACGAAAGCCCGATAACATCCGGCCGGAATTGCAGGATGCGATGTTGCAGGCTTTCAAGTGGCTGTCGCTCGAAACACAGATCGATAATGTCGAGCGTATGCCCGCAGTTGCGAACCGCGGCCGCGATATACGCCAGCCCCAGCGGAAAGATCGGGTCCGGTATCTGTTCCCGGTTGGCCGAGACCAGCAGTACGCGCATCGTGATGCCCTAGGGAGCCGTTACCGTCAATGTGCCTTTCATACCGCGATCACGGTGGCTTTTCAGGAACACGACTTTCTTGTTGCAGAAAAACGGGTAGCTGCCGGGCGTCTGCGGGACAAACTCAATCTCCCGGGTTTTACCGGCTGCAATGTCCACGTCCAGATCCAGGCCGCCTGCCGGGTCTTTCAGGGTGAAGTTATGCGGGGTAATGCCATCCGTGTTGGTCAGTACCAGGCGCACCGGCTGGCCGGCCACCACCTTGATCCGGTCAGGTGAAAACCGGTAGTCGCCCAGCTTGATGGTAACGGTGACCGGACTGCTATCGGCTGCCTCGACAGGATACTCGACCGTTCCAGTAAATAATGCCAGAATGGCAAAAACAATCAATAACTTACGGGTGTAGTATGACAGATTCATCCGGGACCTCCTTTGGTGATCTGGCGGGGGATGTCTTTCGCTCTCCGCCGTCCATTGATTGAACAAGTATAGATAACGCTGGAGGTAAATATTTTCTGTGTATCTGACGATACAGGAGCCAGCCGGCCCGAACGCAACAGGGCGGCAGCTGGATCCCGGCATACGCCGGGATGACGGTAAAGGGATTAATCAGAAGTTCTTTAACCTTGCAAGTACAGGATTTGAGATATGAAGACACGACTCACTGCAGCAGGCCTGCATTTTCTGGCAAGTGCCCTGGTTATCAGCTTTTGTTTGTATGTCATCTATTTTATCTGGTACCCAAAACCGTTCTACACGATTCATTCGGTATTCGACGCCGTCAAGATTGTATTGTCAGTCGACCTGGTGCTGGGGCCGTTCCTGACCTTGTTGATCTATAATACGTCCAAGCCGCGCAAGGAACTCGTGCGCGATATCGCGATTATTATTGTGATCCAGCTTTCCGCCTTGAGCTGGGGTATGCATGTCACCTATAAAATGCGCCCCGTATTTTTTGTTTTCCAGGGCGATACGTTCTACCCGATTATCAAACAGGACATCGACCTGGACACTGTCAATTCGGAGGTGCCGGCACCGGCCATCTGGGAGCGCCCCAAAATGGTTTATATCGAGCCGTTAAAGGGCAAAGACGCCATCCAGCGACTGCAAGAACTGGCGAAAGGCGGTCCGATAAAAGGTGATATGTACAGGCCGGAACTCTACAAACCCCTGTCTCTGCAGGAAGACAGTACATACCGGCAGGATGTTATCCGGCAGGCTATGTCCTATTCTCGATTACTCAAGAGTAAAACCTGGAAACCCGGTGTAGAACAGTTAGTATCGTCCCGTGGTGGCCGTATTGAAGATTATCTGTTCTACCCGGTTGAGAATGACAGATTCAGCGGGTTGATCGCGTTCAGGAAGGCGGACTTTTCAGTTGCCGGACTGGTAAATCCCCAGGAAACCTCGTCATTGCGAGGAACGAAGTGACGTGGCAATCTCTAACAGACTGACTCCATAGCATGAGATTGCCCATGAATGAAAACACTCCCTGTCCCTGCGGTTCCGGTACCCCGCTGGCGGCCTGCTGCAAACCCGTGATCGATGGCACCGCAAAAGCGGCGACTGCCGAGGCACTGATGCGTTCCC
>JALVCM010000427.1 GCA_027010005.1 Thiohalobacter sp. | reverse complement strand
TCGACTTTTGGCTTGCCCTTGTCGCGGATAAACGTCGTGTTATCCAGTAGGGATAAAGAGCCGGCAATCGCGTCAAGCGAGAAAAGTACAGCCAGCATTACGCTGACAAAACCACGGAATAGTTTTCCGAACATCAGAGGAGTCCCCGAATATGATTTTTAGTCGTCTACCTGTAATTATTATTGTGCCCTGCCAGGTACTGACAAGTTAAAACTCCGGTTATTTTCCAGGCTGTTATAAATATAATCGGGAACCCGACCTCCCGATTCAGTTATTATAATTTTTATGCCTTAACCAATCTTAAAGTGGCCAAACTACTGGCGAGGATATCCCATTCACTCTGGATGGGCAATAAAAGTACGAGGACAAGGCTGAAATGCTTATGATTATTTTATAGAGCATGAACCAAACCGGTTTACTTCCAGGAAATAACCTCAACAATATCTCCGACATGTACCACCCCGCCGCTACGCGGAATCAGGTTCTGCCCGAAATACACACCACCCTCTGGCCGCTTCCGGTACTGGCTGAGGGTGCGCAACGGCTCGGTTTCAGTACTCTTGATCCCTGTATCCGGATCAATGGTGGTAAAGATACAACGTGAACAGTTCTTCACCCCTTCAAACTCGACTTCGCCAATGCGGATCCTGTGCCAGTTGTCTTCGGCATAGGGCAGGTCGCCATCCACCACAAGGTTGGGCCGGAAACGGCGCATGGATACAGGCTGTTTGAGGCGGGTATTCAGATCTTTCAGCGAGGCTTCGGTGATCAGCAGCATCGGGAAACCATCAGCAAAACTGACTTCGTCTCCGGGCTGCCCGTAATCCGGGTCCACACCGCGCACCAGGTCATCGGTCATCTGTACCAGATGGCACTCGGTACCGAGATAGTCGGAAAACCAGGCATCGGCTTCAGGCCCGACGGAAACTGCATCACACTGATTACGCCAGATAGTCACCTTTACCGGGTGGCCTGTATTCCCGTGTAACGGGATGACCAGTTCCGGCCGGCCAGCAACACTGACATGCAGGCTTGTATCATCCAGGCGTGTATCCACGACTGCCAGTGTCGGGTGCTGACGCGCGGTAATAAACTTGCCCTGTGCATCCACCAGCATCCAGCGCCGGTCCCACGGCAGGCCACGCGGTAATACTTCACTCTCGTCCAGCGCAATGCGGCGCGTGGACTTGATGGGGTAGATATTGATCTCGGTAAGTTTCACAGCCCCATGGCCGTGCGAATGAGCTGTGCCTTGACCGGCGTGGCACGGTCGAACAGTTTCAGACCCAGGCCACGCGCAAAACGCACCGGCGCCAGTGTGCTGCCGAACAACTGTTTGAAACCACCCATGGCTGCCAGTGTCAGCTGGTTGTCGCCACGCCGGGCACGCTCGTAACGGCGCAGGACAGGGAAAGCCCCGGGGTTACGTCCCGACTCGCGGGCAGCGCACAAGGTTTCCACCAGCGCCTGTACATCCTTCAGGCCAAGGTTGACGCCCTGCCCGGCCAGCGGGTGAACGACATGCGCGGCATCACCAACCAGTGCCAGCCCGGGCTTCACATAGGCCTCGGCCGACTGGCCCTGCAAGGGGAACAGCACTCTTTCACCTACATCGGTAATCCTGCCCAGCCGGTATGCGAAGGCTTCGCCGAGGGTATGACAGAACGTCTCGTCGTCCAGTGCCAGCAGTGCCTGTGCCTTGCTGCTGGTGGCTGACCAGACAATGGAACAACGACCGTCGTGCAACGGCAGAAAGGCCAGCGGACCACTGGGCAGGAAGCGTTGCCATGCAGTTTCCCGGTGCGGCTTTTCGGTTGCCACCACGGCCACCAGCGCCTGCTGGCCATAGTCGGACACCTGGACATGGATACCGGCCAGGTCACGCACCCGGGACTGTTTACCATCGGCACCGACC
>JALVCM010000426.1 GCA_027010005.1 Thiohalobacter sp. | reverse complement strand
ATCGATAATCACCTCGTGGCGCCCATAACCGTCGATGGCCTGCTGCAGGCCGAAGACCAGGTTGCCGGAATTGCTCTCGTCCCCCAGCACCGGGTAGAGGTTTTCCACCACGCGTACCTGCCACTCGCCGGTTTCCGGGGAGGCGGTAACGGTGGGCGGGGTCATCGCCTCGTTGCCACGGCAGAACGGGCAGCGGTCCACGTGCTTGCGCGTGTCACGCGGCGCAGGGGCTTCCTCCTTGCGTGGACGCATGCCGCGGGCAGTGGACACCAGCACGGATTCACTGGGAACAATGGGGTTGATGCGGATTTCGCGGATGCTGTCGGGTTGATCACTCATAATGCTTTGCCAGTCTGGTTAGGTGAGGCTAATTATCGTTGTCCGGCGCGAGATGGAAACCAAGGGTTGCTGAATCCGGTATTAAATGGACTAATCAGGCCGTGACAGGGCCCCCTCGCGCTTGTCAGCGGCGGGGCGGAAACGTAACATGCATCTGATTTTCTCAGTGGAGAGTTCGATGTTTCACGGCAGTATGGTGGCACTGGTCACGCCCATGCGCGAGGATGGTGCAATCGACGAGGACAGCCTCGAAGCGCTGGTCGAGTACCACGTTGCTGCGGGCACCGACGCCATTGTTGCCGTGGGGACGACAGGCGAATCCGCGACCATTAACGAGAAAGAGCACTGCGCGTTGCTGCGGCGCATCGTCGCCATGGTGGCCGGACGTGTCCCGGTCATTGCCGGTACAGGCGCAAATTCTACCCAGGAGGCCATTGATCTGACCCGCTGCGGTATGGAGGCCGGTGCCGATGCCTGTCTGCTGGTGGTCCCGTATTACAACAAACCCACGCAGGAAGGGTTATATCAGCACTACAGGGCCATCGCCGAGGCCGTGCCGATCCCCCAGATCCTGTACAACGTGCCGGGGCGAACAGTGTGCGATATGTTGCCGGAAACTGTCGAACGACTGGCGCCCATCTCCAATATTGTTGGTATCAAGGAGGCCACCGGTGATCTGCAACGTGGCAGGGAAATTCTCGAGCGGTGTGGTGACCGGCTCGATCTGTACAGTGGCGATGATGCAACCGCCATGGAACTGATCCTGATGGGGGCCAGGGGAGATATTTCCGTGACCGCCAATGTAGCGCCAAAAGCCATGCATGACATGTGTGCGGCAGCGCTGGCCGGTGACCGTGAAACGGCGGAAAAAATCGACAGCACGCTGCGCGCCCTGCACCGTGACCTGTTTATTGAATCCAGCCCGATTCCGGTCAAGTGGGCTTTGTACGAAATGGGGTTGATCCCGCCGGGCCTGCGTCTGCCCATGACGCAATTATCGCCCGAATGCCACCAGCCGGTCCGCGAAGCGCTGCGCCAGGCCGGTGTGCTCGAACCTTCCAGTGTCTGAACCGAATACAAGCGGACCATTATCTATGTCAGAAAATTCAATTACCCTGCGTATCCTGCTGCCCGTCCTGTTGCTGTCCTTTCTGTCCGGCTGCGGCACTCTGAACCGGATGTTCCCGGACCGCAGCGGGGCATACAAAAAAACAGAAACGGAACCGGCGCTGGAAGTGCCACCGGACCTGACAACGACCCCGGTCAATGATGCGCTGGTGGTGCGTGACGGTTCCGCTACGCTGTCCAGCTATAACAGCGCCACCCGGACAGATAAAAGTACTGACCGACAGGTTATACCGACGCCGGAAAATATGAAGATCATGCGCGACAAGGATCGTGCATGGCTGGTCGTCGAGGGTGACCCTGAAATGGTCTGGAGCCGGGCACGACAGTTCTGGCTGGATGCCGGCTTCCTGATTCGTCGTGAGAACCCGAAGCTCGGCATACTGGAAACCGACTGGGTGGACAGCCGTGTGGAAGCACCGGGCGATATTATTCGCAACACCATCAGCCGTGTGTTCCAGAATGCCTAC
>JALVCM010000425.1 GCA_027010005.1 Thiohalobacter sp. | reverse complement strand
TCACCAGTGCACTGCCGACCACGACTGCATCGGCCACACCCGCGACCTGTGCCGCAGAAGCCGCATCACGGATGCCGAAGCCTACACCGACCGGCAGGTCCGTATTGGCGCGAATCTGGTCCAGCTTGTCCTTGACCGACTGCACATCCAGCCGGTTGGCGCCGGTCACACCCTTGAAGGAAACATAGTACAGGAATCCGCCACCATTATTCGCCATCAGCCGGATGCGTTCATCGCTGCTGGTCGGCGCGGCAAGGAAGATTGGATCCAGCGCCCTGGACTTCATCGCTGCAACCAGATCACAACCCTCTTCCGGCGGCAGGTCAACGGTCAAAACGCCGTCAACACCGGCAGTTTGTGCCGCCTCGGCGAAAGCTTCATAACCCATCACCTCGATCGGGTTGAGATACCCCATCAGGATGACCGGAGTCTCGTTATCGGTCTGGCGGAATTCATGCACCATGTCCAGTACCTGGTGCAGGCTGACGTGGTGCTTCAGCGCGCGTTCGCAGGCGGCCTGTATCACCGGGCCGTCCGCCATCGGGTCGGAAAACGGTACACCGAGTTCCAGCAGGTCAGCGCCAGCCTTCACCAGCGCATGCATCAGCGGCACCGTCACATCCGGTTGCGGATCGCCGGCCGTAATATAGGGGATCAGCGCCTTGCGACTGTTGCTGCGCAGCACGTCGAAACGGGCGGGGATACGACTCATACCTTGATCCCCTCCAGCCCGGCCACGGTGTGGATGTCCTTGTCACCCCGGCCGGACAGGTTCACCAGCAGGATCTTGTCCTTGTCGAGCGTCGGCGCGAGTTGTTTGGCATACGCCAGCGCGTGACTGGACTCCAGCGCCGGGATGATGCCTTCCGTACGCGTCAGGTCGTGGAAGGCATCCAGTGCCTGTTGATCGGTGGCGGCAACATACTGTGCGCGGCCACAGTCTTTCAGCCAGGCGTGTTCGGGGCCAACACCCGGGTAGTCGAGGCCGGCCGAGACAGAATGGGTTTCGATAATCTGCCCGTCGGCGTCTTCCATCAGGTAAGTACGGTTACCGTGCAATACGCCGGGATTACCGGCACACAGCGGCGCGGCATGGCGGCCACTCTCGATCCCTTCACCACCACCCTCGACACCGTACATGGCGACATCCTTGTCATCGAGGAAGGGATAGAACAGACCCATGGCATTGGAACCGCCCCCCACACAGGCAATCAGTGCATCGGGCAGGCGGCCGACACGCTCCAGCATCTGCGCGCGCGCCTCGCGGCCGATGATGGTCTGGAAGTCACGCACCATCGCCGGGTAGGGATGTGGACCGGCCACGGTGCCGATGATGTAGAAAGTATCATCGACATTGGTCACCCAGTCGCGCATGGCTTCGTTGAGCGCGTCCTTGAGGGTCTTTGAACCGGACTCCACGGAAATGACTTCGGCGCCCAGCAGGCGCATGCGGTAGACATTGATGGCCTGGCGCTGGATATCTTCGGCGCCCATGTACACCACACACTGCATACCGAACCGCGCCGCCACGGTGGCAGTCGCCACACCGTGCTGACCGGCGCCGGTTTCCGCGATAACGCGTTTCTTGCCCATGCGCTTTGCCAGCAGCGCCTGGCCGATGGTGTTGTTCACCTTGTGCGCCCCGGTGTGGTTCAGGTCTTCGCGCTTGAGGTAGATCTGCGCGCCACCCAGCTGCTTGCTCCAGCGCTCGGCGTGATAGAGCGGTGACGGGCGGCCGACAAAGTGCGCCAGGTCCTCGTCCAGCTCGCGCAGGAAGTCGGGATCGACACAGAACTTCTCGTAGGCCTGCCAGAGTTCTTCCAGCGGCCCCATCAGGGTCTCGGCGACAAACTTTCCGCCATAGGGTCCGAAATGCCCGTCGGCATCCGGTAACCCGGATAAATCACTGCATTGTGTCGCCACGTACTACACCTCGTA
>JALVCM010000424.1 GCA_027010005.1 Thiohalobacter sp. | reverse complement strand
GACAACCAGACCAATGGCCTCGATGACAAGAAAGAAATCGACCTGCATCGCGCCATCCTGTTCCTCGGCCATGAATTCAATGACCGCATCCGCTTCTGGTCTGAACTTGAAGTCGAACATGCCCAGTCAGGTGAAGGCAAAGACGGCGGTGAGGTTGCCATGGAACAGGCCTACCTGGAATTTGACATTAACGAGAACCTCTCAAGCCGTGCCGGTTTGTTACTGGTACCGGCCGGTATCCTCAACGAGGTCCACGAACCCAATACCTTCTACGGTGTGGAACGCAACCCGGTCGAAAACAAGATCATCCCGACCACCTGGCGTGAAGGTGCTGTCAGCCTGAACGGCCGCTTTGGCGAAGGCTGGAGCTATGACCTGATGGTCCACTCGGGATTCAACACCAATGCCGGCAAAAACTATGCAGTGCGTAACGGCCGGCAAAGTGCCCGTGAAGCAAATGCCAACGACCTGGCCTATACCGGACGCATCAAGTGGACCGGCCTGCCGGGCGTGGAACTGGCCGTGACGGCCCAGTACCAGAGCGACATGACGCAGAGCATCGATTCGTCCGCTGGTTCCGCCACCCTTGTCGAAACCCATGTTATCGCCAATCGTGGCCCGTTTGGCCTGCGCGCCCTGTACGCCAGCTGGGACCTGGACGGCTCCGGCCCTGCGGCTGTTGGCGCCGACGAGCAGTCCGGCTGGTACATCGAACCGTCCTTCAAGGTGACGCCCAGGGTCGGTGTATTTGCCCGCTATAACAGCTGGGATAACCAGGCGGGTAATTCCACCGATACGGAATACACCCAGATCGATTTTGGTGTGAACTACTGGCCGCATCCGGACGTTGTACTGAAAGCTGATTACCAGACCCAGGACGCCCCGTCCGGCAAGGATGAGTTCGATGGCTTCAACCTTGGCGTCGGCTACCAGTTCTGACGCTGTCACTCGACACACAACTCAGGCAGAATACGGGGCGCTCCGGCGCCCCGTGTTCAATTCCGGTCAGTTCATGAAACCTGCTACCTTTCACTTGTTTATCCTGCTCAGCCTGTTCCCGCTACTGGTGTGGGCACGCGGTACCTACCAGGAGCCACAGGATTTTCTCTCTGACAGCTTTAACGGGCAGGTCCCGGAACCTGCTGTGGTCTGGCTGACCGGTGAGCGCAAACAGCGGGTACGCGAAATACTGGGGCACGATTACCCGAGTCTACGCATCCGTTACTGGCGCAGGGACCGGCGCAGTGCCTGGATACTGGAAGAAATCGGCAAGGATCACCCGATCACCGTGGGTGTGGTTATCCAGGACGGGCAACTGGAACGCATCAAGGTACTCATTTTCAGGGAAAGCCGGGGCTGGGAGGTTCGCCACCCGTTCTTTACCAACCAGTTCGAGGGTGCCGAACTCAACAATGACAGTACACTGAACAAAAACATCGATGGCATCTCAGGCGCAACGCTGTCAGTCCGTGCATTGAAGAAGATCGCTGCCCTGGCCCTGTATCTTGACAGCGTAATGGTAAAACAGCATGTCGAAACATCACCGTAGAAAACAACGCTTCAAGCTACGCTCCTTCTATGTATGGCACCGCTACATGGGTATCGGTGCTGCACTGTTCACACTGGTCATAGCCGTTACCGGAATTTTGCTGAACCACACGGACGATTTTAAATTCAGCGACTCGCACATTCAGTCTGAATGGGTACTCGACTGGTACGGTATCAAGGCGCCGGAACAACTATTGAGTTTCCCGGTCGGTGAACGCCACATCACTCTGATGGGAGATGACCTGTACCTGGACCGCAAGGAAATCGGTGATAACTATCACGACCTGACAGGGGCTCTGCAACTGGATGACATGCTGGTGGTAAGCGTCAACAACAACATTCTGCTGCTTACGCCACGCGGTAAAATGATAGAACGACTCAAACGCAATGACGGTGTACCCGCCGGGATTGAACAGATCGGT
>JALVCM010000423.1 GCA_027010005.1 Thiohalobacter sp. | reverse complement strand
TGTCGCCAAGCCGGATCACCAGACTGACCTGGGGTTTCCTCCAGAGCTGATCGATAACTGGAAGGAAGTCGCCATTGATAAAATGGGCGAGCTGCTGGGCAAGTACCGCTCACTGAAAGTCTTCCTGGATATCTGCGTTCACTGTGGTGCCTGCACAGACAAGTGCCATTATTACCTGGGTACGACCGATGCCAAGAACATGCCGGTCGCGCGCCAGGAACTGCTGCGCAAGGTCTACCGCCGCTACTTTACCTTCGCCGGCAAGTACTTCCCCAAACTGGTTGGCGCCATCGACCTGACCGAAGAAGTCATGGACGACTGGTACAGCTATTTCCACCAGTGCTCGCAGTGCCGCCGCTGCTCGGTGTTCTGCCCCTACGGCATCGATACCGCTGAAATTTCCATGGCCGCGCGTGAGATCATGGCCTCGGTTGGCAAGGGCCAGAAGTACTGCAATGAAATCATTGCCAAGGTCTACAAAATCGGTAACAACCTTGGCCTGCCCCAGCCGGCACTGGCCGATACGCTGGAAGGCCTGGAAGAAGATATCGAAGACGACACCGGGGTCAAGGTCCGCCTGCCGCTGGATGAAAAAGGTGCGGACATCCTGCTGATCACCCCGTCGGCCGACTTCTTTGCCGAACCTCATGTTGATGGCCTGATGGGCTACGCCAAGGTCTTCCATGAAGCCGGTGTCTCCTGGACGCTGAGCTCGGAAGCCAGTGAAGCAGCCAACTTCGGTATGTTCATCGGCAGCTACGAGAACATGCGCAAGCTGTCACTGCGCATTCGCAAGGCGGCCCTTGACCTGGGCGTCAAGCGCATCGTGTTCGGTGAGTGCGGGCACGCCTGGCGCGTCGCCTACAGCTTCCTGAATACGCTGGCCGGCCCGTTCGACTTCCTTGACCAGAACTACCCGATCCCGCAGCACATCTGTGAGTTCACCAACGATCTGCTCAAGGAAAACAAGCTGCGCATGAACAAGGAAGAAAATGATCACATGACCATTACCTTCCACGACTCCTGTAACGTCGCCCGCGGCGCCGGCATGGGTGGCTACGAAGGCGGTCAGTTCGAGATTCCGCGCGCGGTCATCAAGGCTGCCTGCAACAATTACTACGACATGGACGATGACACGATCTACGACGCCACCTTCTGTTGCGGCGGCGGCGGCGGTCTGTTGACCGACGACCTGATGGAAATTCGTGTCAAGGGCGCCATGCCCCGCATGCAGGCACTGAAGAAGGTGACCGAGGAACACGGCGTCACCAACCTTGCCGCAATTTGCGCGATCTGCAAGAGCCAGTTTGCCAAGACACTGCCCTACTTCGGGTTCACTATGGATCAGATTGTCAGTGTCCACCAGCTGGTCAGTAACGCTATCGTATTGAAAGGTTCCGAGCAGGAAGCGGAACTCGACGGCACCGCCGAAGATGAAGGCGAAGCCGAAAACGCATAACCCGAACATTAACATCGTATTGCAACATTGGATCCTGAGCGGATTCAGATAACAGGAGAACAGGCATGGCTACTTCTCGCGACGACAAGAAATTAACGTTTCGCAAGTTTGAAGAAGGCGACGACAAGTGGGACCGCTGGAATGACGCGATTTTCGAAGGCGATCATTCACACAAGTGTCCGACCTACGTACACCGTACGCCACCGTGCCAGGGCAGCTGCCCGTCCGGTGAGGACATTCGTGGCTGGCTGGATATCGTGCGTGGACTGGAAACACCGCCGGAAGGTGTCAGCATGCAGGAATATGCGTTCCGCCGTTCCACCGACGCCAACCCCTTCCCGGGCGTTATGGGCCGTGTTTGCCCGGCCCCGTGCCAGGACGGTTGTAACCGTAACGATGTAGAAGACTTTGTCGGGATCAATGCTGTCGAGCAATATATCGGCGACGAAGCCTTCAAGGGCGGCTTCAAGTTCCAGGAAACCCCTGCCCTCACCGGCAAGAAAGTCGCTATTATTGGCGGTGGCCCGGCCGGCATGGCTGCGGCCTACCAGCTGCGCCGCCGTGGTATCGCCTCGACGATCTTTGACGACCACGAAGAACTGGGCGGCATGATGCGCTACGGTATTCCCAACTACCGTATTCCGCGCGCCGAACTGGACCGTGAAATCGAGCGCATTACTGAAATGGGCGACGTCGAATTCAAGGGCAATACCCGTGTTGGCCGTGATGTTTCCGTTGCAGACCTGGAAAAAGAATACGATGCCATTCTCTGGGCACTGGGCTGCAAAGTTGGTCGTCCGCTGCCGCTGGAAGGCTGGGATGAAACGCCGAACTGCGTCAGCGCCGTGGACTTCCTCGAGGAGTTCAACAAGGGTGACATGAAGTACACCGCAAACAAGGTGCTCTGCGTGGGTGGTGGTGATACCTCCATCGACGTGGTGTCCGTCTCCCGCCGTATCGGTACCCTGAAGGATTACAACGAAAATCCTGAAGATGCCGTGACCGGCAAGATCAAGCACGGTGATGTCGATCCCGCCCAGCGCGTTCCCTGTGAGAATGTCACCCTGACTGCCCTGTTCCCGCGTGATCAGATGACTGCTGCAGAGCACGAAGTTAATGACGCCGACCGTGAAGGTGTGGTGCTCATGAACGAAGTCATGCCGGTCGAGATCATTCGCAACAGCGAAGGTCGTGCTACTGCACTTAAACTGGTCGACTGCAAATGGGAAAACAATGGCCCGGTCAAGGTCGAGGGCGGCAAGGAATATGTTGTCGAGACTGACCTTATCGTGGCCGCGATCGGCCAGGGCGGCGACATGACCGGCCTGGAAGACTTCGCCAACGAACGTAATCTGATGGATGCCGACAAGTTCTACCAGGTACCGAACAAGCCCGGGCACTTCGTCGCCGGTGATATCGTGCGTCCGCACCTGCTGACTACCGCGATCGGCCAGGCTTCGATTGCAGCCGAATCGATCGACCTGTACCTGAAGCACGCCGAGTTCAAAAAGCGTCCGAAGGTCGACAAGCACCACTTCAACCTGCTGGACAAGATGAAGGAAGCCGGCCTGGCGCCTGAGCCCTACACGGTCGGCGAGACCCGCGGTACCAGTGATGCGAAGTTCGCTATCCATAACTTCGAGGACCGCTCCAAGAACGAAGTCATCACATCAGACAAACTGTTCCTGGGCCACTTCGAGTACACCCCGCGCCACCTGCGCGAGGAAGACGTGCCGGATGCCGAACACGTACTGAACCACTTCGAGGAACGCACCAGGGGCTTCGATGACGAGACCGCTGCCGCCGAGGCCAGTCGCTGTATGAGTTGCGGCATGTGCTTCGAGTGTGACAACTGTGTCATCTACTGCCCGCAGGATGCTGTCTACCGGGTCAAGAAAGACGAGCACACTATCGGCCGTTACGTTGCAACGGACTACGCGAAATGCGTGGGTTGCCACATCTGCTCCGATGTCTGCCCGACCGGCTACATCGATATGGCCCTGGGTGAATAAGCGGAGTCACGCAACATGAGCCAGACCAAACTGCTGTGGCGCCTGTTTGCGCTGATGATCGGAACACTGCTGTTGCTGCCAGTGGCAGCAACAGCGGATGATGACGACGAGGATGAGAAGGACCCCTTGCCCTTCTCCGACCTGGTCGTTACCGAACCGGCACAGCGATTCAGTGAAGAAACCGGTTGTGTTGCACCGGAATCCGAAATGCGCCGCAATCACATGAAATACATTCTCCACCAGCGTGATGAAACCATGCACGAGGGTATACGTACCCGCCAGTATTCACTGGAAGAGTGCATCAACTGCCATGCAGTCAAGGATGAACAGGGCGAGTACGTCCGTGTGGAAGATGAGCGACATTTCTGTGCCACCTGCCACACCTATGCCTCTGTCAAAATCGACTGTTTCCAGTGTCACTCCGACGTGCCGGTACGCGCCTCAAAACTGCGCAAGCTGCAGTCCGGACTGGCCCCGCACCACCCCACTGAACCCTTTGCCGGCAAACTGGCCAGTGAAACACTGCAGTTGCTGACCAACGAGGATCAAGCTCAATGAGCGATACCAGCAAGCCAATGGATCCCAGCCGCCGCCAGTTTATCAGTAAAACCGGCGCCGCCACCGGTGCAGCCATGATTGCACCGGGCGTTTTTCTGACCACACCGGCCCAGGCCAAACCGGCCGACCAGCCTGTCAGCAATGACAAGCGCTGGGGCATACTGGTTGACACCAACAAGTGCGGCAACGGCTGTAACGCCTGCATCACAGCCTGTGAAGAAGAAAATGGCTGGGGCTCGGCAAACCCGTCGGAAGATCATTCCAGCCCTGAACAGAAAGCACAATGGATTCGCAAGGTCACTATCAGGGACAAGGCGACACAACACGTCACCACGCTTCCCCTGATGTGCCAGCACTGCGAGAACCCGCCCTGCGTTGACGTCTGCCCGACCGGCGCATCGTTCAAACGCGAAGACGGGATTGTGCTGGTCGACAAGCATATCTGTATTGGCTGCCGTTATTGCATGATGGCCTGTCCCTACAAGGCACGCAGCTTCGTTCACGAAGACCTCAAGGACCAGAAACCCTGGGCACCCCGCGGCAAGGGTACGGTGGAATCCTGCACCATGTGCGTACACCGTGTTGATGAGGACGGCACACCGGCCTGCGTTGAAGCTTGTAATGCGACAGCAGGCGGTGCACTCCGCTTCGGTGACCTGTACGACGAAAACAGCGAGATTTCACGTGAGCTGAAACAGTATGGCGGCAAGGAAATACGTGCTGATCTCAACCTGAATACCGGCGTCCGCTACCGCGGCATCTGACACTGACAGAACTGGCGAATTACCCATGAAACAAGTGCTGAAATATCGCGAAATCGAAGGCAAGAGTACCGGCTTCTGGATCCTGCTGGGTGGACTTGGCGCACTGATCGCCCTGGCGCTGGGTGCTGTACTGTACATGGAACATGAGGGTCACTATGTAACCGGCATGAGCAACCAGATTGTCTGGGGCATGCCGCATGTATTTGCCATTTTCCTGATTGTCACCGCCTCCGGGATACTGAATCCCGCGTCGATCGGTACCGTATTTGGCAAGACGCTCTATAAGCCGCTCGGACGGCTTTCCGCCCTGCTCGCTATCGCGATGCTGATTGGCGGACTGATGGTGCTGGTACTCGACCTGGGCCATCCCGATCGCCTGATCGTGGCCATGACCTACTACAATTTCAAGTCTATCTTTGCCTGGAACATCATCCTGTATAACGGCTTCCTCGCCGTGGTAGCCATCTATATCTGGCTGATGATGGAACGCAAGATGAACAAGTACTACCCGGCGGCCGGCTTTATTGCCTTCATCTGGCGTTTGATACTGACAACAGGTACCGGCTCCATCTTCGGATTCCTGGTCGCTCGCCAGGCCTATGATGCCGCCCTGCTGGCACCGATGTTCGTGATCATGTCTTTCGCCTACGGGCTGGCAGTGTTCATCCTGGTACTGATGGCCGCTTATGCCTGGACCAAACGTCCATTGGGTGACGCGGTCCTGTTCCGTCTCAAAAACCTGCTTGGCGTGTTCATTGCCTCGGTCCTGTACTTTGTTGCGGTCTATCACCTGACCAACCTGTACGCTGCCGAAAACAGCGGCGTGGAGCACTTCATCCTGATGGATGGCGGCATCTACACCAAGCTGTTCTGGATCGTACAGATTCTGCTCGGCAGCCTGCTGCCGCTGGCCATGGTCTATCACCCGACCATCGGCAAGTCCCGCCCGGCTATCGCAACTGCCGCGGCACTGGTCATCATTGGTGGATTCGCCCAGCTCTACGTCCTGCTGATTGGCGGACAGGCTTACCCGCTGGAAATGTTCCCGGGTTACGAAGTCACCAGCAGCTTCTTCGACGGCCAGGTCAACAGCTACAGCCCGTCGATCTGGGAAATCACCCTGGGTGTTGGCGGGATCGCCACTTCCCTGCTGATGGTCACCATCGCTGTACGGGTACTGAAATTCCTGCCCGTATCACTGGAAGATGCGGTTGTCGATCCGCATGCGGCAAAAGCTGACTGACATTACTGCATACAGCACGTGGTATAAAAGCCGACAGTCCGCCCTGTCGGCTTTTTTGCTTCCGGACGGGAGCTGAAAAACCATGTCCCAGATCCTGATCTCGGCCGCACACAAGTCTTCAGGCAAAACCACCATCACGATCGGGCTTTGCGCCGCCCTGCGTCAACGCGGCCTGCGTGTACAACCCTTCAAGAAAGGACCTGACTACATCGACCCGATGTGGCTCGGGCGCGCTGCCGGGCAGGCCTGCCACAACCTGGATTTCTACACCATGCAGCGCGAGGAAATCTGCAATACTCTCGCCTGGTACGGGCAATCCGCCGACATCAATATTATTGAAGGCAACAAGGGCCTGTACGACGGCCTCGATCTTGACGGCAGTAACAGTAATGCCGCACTGGCCAAACTGGTCGGCGCTCC
The DNA here is from genome assembly GCA_027010005.1 of Thiohalobacter sp. GTDB lineage: Bacteria > Pseudomonadota > Gammaproteobacteria > DSM-19610 > DSM-19610 > Thiogranum. The sequence goes on along the minus strand of JALVCM010000423.1, from coordinate 1,478 downwards.
CGTTGTGCTGGTACTCGATGCACGGGGCATGACACGCGGGATTGCCCCGCTCATCCTCGGCTACCAGGCTTTCGACCCGGACATTAATATTGCCGGCGTCATCCTTAACCAGCTGGGTGGCAGTCGGCACGAATCAAAGCTGCGTGCCGTGATCGAGAACTACACTGATGTCAGCGTGCTCGGTGCCGTTGCACGGCACCCGGACATGGAAATCCTGGAACGTCACCTCGGTCTCATTCCGAGCAATGAAGAAGATCAGGCAGAACGGCACATCCAGTCGATAGGTGCTGCCATAGAACGCCAGGTCGACCTGGACGCATTGACGAAACTGGCAGAATCCAGCCCATTACCGCCAGTACCGGCCGAATCACCATTTACCATCGAACAACTCGATTCACCACTGCGCATTGGTATTGCGCGGGACGAAGCGTTCGGCTTCTACTACCCGGCTGACCTCGATGCCATGACCCGGGCCGGTGCAGAACTGGTGTTTATTGACACACTGCGTGATACTGAACTGCCCCTGCTGGACGGGTTGTTCATCGGGGGCGGTTTTCCCGAGAGCTGTATGGAACAACTGGAGGCCAACCACACGTTGCGCGAGGCCATACGTCGCGCTATCGAGGATGGCCTGCCGGTCTACGCAGAGTGTGGCGGACTGATGTACCTTTCACGCAGCCTGACGTGGAATAACCAACGCTGTGAAATGGTTGGCGCAGTGCCCGGTGACACGATCATGCACGCCCGGCCGCAGGGTCGTGGCTATGTGCGACTGCAGGAAACCGGCAAGCCGCTCTGGCCCGCCAGCAAGGACAGCGACAACGAAATTGCTGCCCATGAATTTCACTACTCTGCACTGGAAAACCTGGAGCCACCCGAAGGTTGGGAATACAATGTCCTGCGCGGGACAGGCATCGACGGGGAACACGATGGCTACCGTCTTCACAACCTGCTAGCCTGCTATACCCACCAGCGCAGCACCTCGAAAAACCGCTGGACTGAACGCTTTTTACACTTTATCCAGACGTGCAAAACACGGCACAATTAGTGCTGGATCAATTCACCGACAGCAAGGGTACTTATACCATGATCAGTTTGACTCCCGAGGCAGCCGAGCATATCCGAAAATCCGCGTCCCAGGGCAACATGGCCGATATGCCCCTGCGCGTTGCCGTTACCCGCCGGGAGGACGGCAGCTTTCACTACGCACTGGGCTTTGACGATATCAACCGCGAGGATGACCACAGGTTCGAATCAGAAGGCATTCAGATCGTCGTGGCACCCCAAAGCATGGACATGCTGAATGGCACCATCATCGATTACGTCGATCTCGATGGCAGCAAGGAGATTATTTTCATCAACCCCAACGACCCGGCGCAGCAGTAATACCCTGGCTGTCCCCGACATATTCATGATGACAGAGCCGGATACAAAGGCAACACAGCGTGAACTCACTGACGCTTCAGAACGTTCGTCGC
>JALVCM010000422.1 GCA_027010005.1 Thiohalobacter sp. | reverse complement strand
CAGTGTCCACACCAGTGAACACCTGTCACTGCATTCCTCACCATGTACGTCATGCCGGCATGACGCATTGAGTGGCAACAGCGCCATCGGACCGGTATCGGTAAACCGCTCATAGGCAACGTTGTGGTGGGGCTTGCCTGGTGTGACATTGGCAATCAGTGCCGTCTGTCCGTAGTCCCACTGGTCGGTTTCTATCCCCAGTTGATCACGCACCTGTGACTGCACACCGTCGGCGGCAACCAGCAGACGCGTCTCGCACTCAACTGCCTTGCCTTCGATATCCAGTGTAACGCGCACCTTATTGTCATCAGCCTGGAAGGTTTGCAGTTGTGCCGGCGCCAGCAGACGGACATCGGTATTTTCGAGTGCGCGTATCAGGCCATTACCGAGCAGGCGTGCACTGGCGACATAACCCAGCGCCTCCACACCTTCCTGTTCACGTTTCAGCCGGGTAAAACCAAAATGGCCGCGGTCGGAGACATGGATGGTATGAATCGGACACACGGCATCCTGCAGGGAAGCCCACAACCCCATCGCGGAAAAAATACGCTGCGAGCCCTGTGCCAGCGCAATACTGCGCTCATCATAGTTGGGTTGTTCATTAAGTCGGAACGGGTGTGCTTCAACAATGGTCACATCGAGCCCGGCACGACCCAGCGCCAGCGCCAGGCTGGCGCCGACCAGCCCGCCACCCACGACCAGCACATCGGTATAACAGGTCTCTTCGCTCACGTGTTCCGTCCACTTCAGGCCATCAGGCCCTCGATTTCATCAACGGTCTTGGGTGTTGCCTTGCTGAGGACATCATAACCGTCCCGGGTCACCAGCACATCGTCCTCGATGCGCACGCCGATATTCCACCACTTGCGCGCCACGCCCCTGCTGTGTGCAGGGATATACAGCCCCGGCTCCACGGTCAGCACCATCCCCGGCTCCAGCTCACGCCAGGCCTCACCGACCTTGTAATCGCCCACATCGTGCACATCCATACCCAGCCAGTGCCCGGTACGATGCATATAGAAACGGCGGTAGGCACCTTCCTTGATCAACGCGGCCGGCCGTCCCTTGAGCAGGCCGAGCTTGACCAGGCCACGCGTCAGGACTTTTACCGCCGCCTTGTGCGGTGCGTTCCAGTCATTACCGGGGTAGACCTCTTCGATGGCTGCCAGCTGCGCATCCAGCACCAGCTCATAGATAGTGCGTTGCGCCTTGCTGAAGCGGCCACTGACCGGGAAACAGCGGGTAATGTCCGATGCATAGTAGTCGTGCTCGACACCGGCATCGATCAGCACCATGTCACCCTTGTTGAGCGGTGCGTTGTTTTCGGTGTAGTGCAGGATGCAGGCGTTCTCGCCACCACCCACAATCGACGGATAGGCCGGTTCGCCACCCGCCTTGCGAAATGCGTAAAGGAACTCGGCTTCCAGTTCATATTCCATCATGCCCGGCTCACAGACCTGCATGGCACGTTTGTGCGCACGCGCCGAAATATTGGCCGCCTGGCGCATGGTCCGGATCTCGGCACGGCTCTTGTACAGGCGCATGTCGTGGACAAAATGTTCCAGCGACACGAACTCCTCCGGGGTGTGCTTGCCGGCCCGCGACTGGCTGCGGAGGCGGTTCACCCAGCCGATAACGCGCTTGTCGAATTCGGGTGCGGTGCCCATGGTGTAGAACACGCGGTCGCGTCCTTCCAGCAAGCCGGGCAGGATGTCATCGATATCACCGAACGGGAAGGCATCATCGGCGCCAAAACGTTCCACCGCACCTTCCGGCCCGACACGGCGGCCGTGCCAGGTTTCCATTTCCGGATCGCGGTCGCGGCAGAACAGCAGATACTCACCATGCTTGCGGCCCGGCATCAGCACCGCCACGGCCTCGGGCTCGGCAAAACCGGTCAAATAATAAAAATCACTGTCCGGGCGGAACGGGAAATCTACATCGCGGTTACGCGACTGCTCCGGGTTGGTGGGCAGGATG
>JALVCM010000421.1 GCA_027010005.1 Thiohalobacter sp. | reverse complement strand
AGGTCACTTTCTCGTCATGGCTGAGCTGGTCGATCAGGATCTGACGGCGTGTCTGCTGGAACGGCCGGACTTCGATATCGAGGCGTGTATTGACTTCGTCGATGACCCGGTTGATGCGCCGGCGCAGATACCAGCGCACTGTCGGGATCAGCACACGATCCAGTAGCAGCGCCAGTGACAGCAGGGCGAGTAACACCGCCAGCCACAGGGGGAGGGTAATACTGTTATCCATACCGGGTGGATCCCGGTCGTGTCGTCTGTTGTGGCAAAGGGCAGGTTCCTGTCTGTCAGGATTCTTGTTAAGGGAAAAGTCTGCTAGCCTTGCAGGCTATTATGTCTCCGACCAGGTTGAATTTCCCGAATAATGACTGACCAAGACGCACAGACACGCATCGAGGCGCTGGAAACCCGGCTGACACACCAGGAAGCGGCAATCGACGAGCTGACACAGAGCCTGCTCCGGCAGGAAAACCGGATACGCGAGCATACCGAAACCCTGCAACGGCTGGAACTGCAGGTACGCGCACTGACACCCCCGGACGGTGAGCCGGCGGCGGATGAAAAGCCACCACACTACTGAGACAGCCCTTATGCCGGCCTGACCGGGCGCTTGTTTCCGTTTTCATCCACGGCGACATAGGTAAACGTGGCTTCTGTCACCTTGAAACGCTCCGGGTCACCGGTGCTTTTGTGCAATACCGGGTTGATCCAGACTTCCAGTCGTATGGTGATCGAGGTGTTGCCCACGCGCAGTACTTCACCGTAGCAACACACCACGTCACCGACCCGGACCGGCTGGATAAACTTGATGGAATCCACCGCCACGGTGACGATGCGTCCCTGTGCCGTTTCCTTGGCAAGAATGCCCCCGCCGATGTCCATTTGCGACATGATCCAGCCACCGAAGATATCACCGTTCGGATTGGTGTCCGATGGCATGGCCAGTGTCCGCAGCAGCACCTCACCGCGGGGTTGTGCTTCGTTCTGTGGCATGGCCTGGTTCCCCCGTTACCCGTTCCAGAGGACTGTAGCACCTGTTCCCGGGCCATGACAGGTGCATTGATCCGGGCAGGGGAGAAGGGTTAACCGGATGTTCATCGCGTTGTCATACAACGGTCATCCGGGTCGGTGATCCTCTCGTCACGGTCATGTGACCTGAAACCTGATGGAGAATGCAGCATGGAGTTTTATATTCGGGAACTGCCCGACGGGCAGGCAACACTGATGACGAATGACGGCTTGTACCTGTTCACCTTTCGCAACCTGGATTCGGCGCGGCGGGCCTGTGAGGACTGGTATCGTATTCATGGCAATGAAACGGGCGAAATCACTGGCATGAGTGACGGTGATGTATCCTGCAGCGTCTTTGGTTAGCGCTGATCCGGCGCTGCTGGCGCAAGGCCGGCATTCCCGCTAAGCTGTGTCACTGGATCACCGTGTAAGCGGAAATAAGAGGGTGCAAAAGTGACTACAGGACATAAGGTTACATCATTTATCTTAAGTATTTTCTTGATCAATATGTCGTTTGGTACGGCCACCGCGGGCATGATTGGTAATCGTGCGATCCTGGCACAAAGTACCCAACGGCAGTCTTTGGTGCAGCAACTGCAGCGCAGTGAAGTCCGTGAGCAACTGCTTGCCATGGGCGTTCAGCCCGAAGCCGTCGAACGTCGTATCCAGCAGCTCAGCGATGCCGAAGTTGCGCAGCTGAACCGGCACATTGCCGATGCACCGGCCGGTAGTGGTGTGGTCGAGCTCATCGTGCTCCTGTTCCTGGTCTTTGTCGTCACTGATGTGATCGGCGCTACCGACATTTTCCCGTTTATTCATCCCGTCAATCAGAAATAGATGACACGTGTCCGGGTCTGGCGGGCAGGGTTGATCTGCCTGCTGAGCCTTGGCGGTTGTGCCATATCACCGCGCGGGGCGGATCTTCCTGCTGACACAGTGCGCAACCTGCCGCGCACCGTGCTGCTCGACGCG
>JALVCM010000420.1 GCA_027010005.1 Thiohalobacter sp. | reverse complement strand
CCAGGTTTGACTTTGTCATGGCAGGCATGGCCCGCTTTAGTGAGCAGGAGTTGCGCGGGTTTGGCTTGTTTGCCGGCAAGGCGCAGTGCGCAGCCTGTCATGTTATCGATATGGTCGTGGCACCGGGTGGCAAGGCTTTTCCACCGTTATTTACCGACTTTAGCTACGACAACCTGGGCGTCCCCCGGAACCGGAATATCCCGGGTAACCCGGAACCTGATCCCGGTCTTGGCGGGCGCCCTGATATTGCAGCCAGGGACCCCGCGGGTAATGACATGGGCAAACACAAGGTAATGAGCCTGAGAAATATTGCCATAACGCCGCCCTATATGCATAACGGTGCATTCAGTACCCTGGAAGAGGTTGTTCATTTCTATAACACGCGGGATGTGAAGCAAAGGGTCTGCCACGATATTAACGATCCGGGCTTTGGTAAGGATTGCTGGCCCGAGCCGGAGTTTCCGGCAACCGTTAATACAGACGAATTGGGTGACCTGGGTTTAACGGCGGAAGAGGAGGAGGACCTGGTTGTATTCCTGGAGAGCCTCACGGATGATTACCCGCACTGGGGAAATGATGCACGGGTACCGCCTGGAACCCCTTCCCCGTTTGCTGATGTGCCATTTCCTCCCTTGCCCTGACCTGTGATCTTTCATAAAGAAAAGCCGGGCTGTAGTAAGCCCGGCTTTCCTTGTTACACCAGATATTCTCAGGGTATGGCTGACAGTTTTAATTCATCAGCAGTCGATTTTATAAAGCCGTGGCTGGCATAGATATCCTGTGCCGCTCCGGTTGCCAGGTAGTTGAGGAAAGTTCTTGCATTGGCCTGATTGCGTCCGCTCTTGAGTGCGCCAATGGCATACCCGACCTTGCTTTGCTTGTTGTAGGGTGCGGGAATGGCCACACCATCAATCTTGCGACCTTCATTTTTGCCATGAACAACTTCCGTGGCCCATACGATACCGACATCGGCTTCCCCGTTTTCAATGCGGTGCGGGGTTTCACGGTGATGGCGCGACGTAAACCAGGTTTTGCCCGGCACAGCCCAGCAGCTTTTGCACATGGCATTACCAGTGACCTTTTCGTACAGCCCGAGGTCCTTGAGCATTTCTGCACCGTAGAACTTGAAGATGCCTTCGGTCAGCGGGTTCGGGTGAGACTGCACCAGGTCATCACGGCCAAGATCTTTCGGGCCCTTGATGTGTTTCGGGTTACCTTCGGCGACCATTAACTCCAGCTTGTTATGGGTGTAGATGATGTACTGGTCCATCATGCCCTTGCCTTTCAGTTTCTTGAGATGGCCAAGGTTGACGCTGGCGAACAGGTCAGGATTCATGGCAGTATTGGTGCCGTTGATCTGTCCCTGCTTGAGCAGTTGCTGTTTGAGTATCTGGCCCGGTGGAATGGTTTCCACGTAGATTGTTTTTATTCCAGGGTGTTTTTTCTGGAAATCGCCGATCAGGTCTTCCATTACCATAAACTGGTTACCTGCCAGGTACATCACCAGGTCAGCGGTATAGGAATCACCGATGTTCCCGTAGTCGATTTTTCCATTACTGTGGAACGTTCGGTAGTCATGGCCCTGACCGGCATCCTTTGCGGCCTGTGTATTCAGTGAGGTAAATAACAGGATCGGTAGTAATATCAGGGCGGAACGCAGCCCCGTGGCGAAAGTCTTCATGATAGCTCCTCGTTTGGTTATATGGTTGTTTTTGTCATCTTTAAGCGCTTGTCATTCATGGATGGCCGTGGAGGACAAAATATTCCCGTCGGACTGACAGGCGAAATTTCCGAAAGCTGCTATGCTTTTTTCAGGGCGTCAGCGTTACGCCCGTGTGAACCGACTACGGGAGGAAAGGCTATGGCAGTACAGGATCGAGAGTTGACATTCCCCTACGCGCCGGACACCTGGTCACCGGAAGATGCGCTTCAGATCGCCCGCGAAGAAGGGCTGGAGATGAATGAAGACCGCTGGGAAGAGTTGAATGCCCTGCAGGAGTATTATTCCCGCAGGGATGCTTCCAGGATCAGTGTGCGGGAGTTGCACGATGCACTGGATGAGCACTTCCACGACAAGGGCGGCATCAAGTACCTGTACGGGTTATTCCCGGGCGGTCCGGTTGCCCAGGGTTGCCGGCTTGCCGGTCTCGAGATCCCCCCCGGCGCCATTGACAAGGGATTTGGCAGCGTCGTCTGATTTTCTCAGCGCGCGCTTGCCGGAGTGTGTACCAGCGCCTTGAGGAACCCCAGGTACTCGGGCTGGTCCCACGGGCGCCCACCGAGTGCCTGGTAACGTACCTGTCCCTGTGGGTCGACCAGGTAGGTTGCCGGTAACCCGCGGGGCTTCCAGACTTCCGTGACGCTCCCGTCACGGTCCATCAGTGTTGTCATATCCGGAGCAACACCACCCAGAAAACTGAATATCGTATCTTCGTCCTCGGCGGTATTCACCAGCTGTATTTTCAGGGGTTCGTTTTCCATCAGTCTGGCCATTCGCTGGATGGCAGGCATTTCCTTGCGGCAGGGGCCGCACCAGCTGGCCCAGAAGTGCAGGAATACCCACTGTCCCCGGCCGCTCGACAGGCTGTCGCGGTTGCCATCCATGTCCTCGAGTTCGAAATCAGGCGCCGGGCCAATCGCATATACACGGATACCGGTGGGTGGTTTGATATTTCCGCTGTCGGCCCAGGCGGGCAGCGTGAACAGCAGGCTCATCAGGAGTGTGAGTGAAAGGCGCATCAGGGAAGGTTACTGACGCAGCGCAGGTTGTCGAAGTCAAGTTTTACCGGTGGCCCTTTTCTGTCTTCTCCGGTGGCAAATTCGGCGTGCAGGTGAACAGGACCTTTTACGCGGGGCAGGATGATGTTGCCGCCCTCGCTTTCTCCCGGCTGGTAGTCGAGCCGTTCTGGCAACAGGGTCCAGCGAAACGTTGAGCGGTGTGCAGCCGGCATTCCCATCTTTTTCCACTTTTCCAGCCAATCGTTACGGTGGTAGCGTTTCAGGGGTTTGCCGTTGGCGGTAAATGTCCACCGGGCCAGGTCGAGCCAGACAATCTGCTGGCCAGTGTTGGTGACCCGAACGGTAATAAAGCATTGTGCGTGCAGTGGTTTGATCATGGCATCCGGAAAACCGCGGGCCTCGTAGAAGGCGCTCATCTGGTCAGGTGTGCGGGGCTTGAACTGCAGTTCGACAGCGGCTTCTTTTGCAGCGTACACGGCAGTCAGCCCCGTTAAGGCGAGTATGCCAAGCAACAGCAGTGTCGTAACCGGTCTCATGGGGTGATACTACCTGAAAATGCCGGCGGTATTTCAAATTTGCCGGCCTTTCACCGACAATAGCGTCCTGTTTTCCTGAAGGTGTCATATCTTGCGTCTGTATCGCCCCAAATCGATTCGACGATTACTGCTGGTCGGCTTTGCACTGGTGGTGTTTCCATTGCTGGCTGCGCTGCTTCATGCAACCTGGTCCGTCGATCAGCTGGTAGCCCAGGGACAGCGCGCCCTGTTTGCCACGGTGCGTGCTACCCAGAGCAGCCAGTTGCTGGTGGAAGCCATTACGGCCATGGAGCGTAATGCGCGCCAGTACCAGGTGACCGGTGAGAAAAAGCTGCTGGAGGTCTATCGCGAGTACCACCAGCAGTTCCTCGAGGCAGCACGCCGCCTGGCAGTATTGAATCTGTCCCGCCTGCAGCGCCAGCGGCTGGAAATGATCGAAACGGTCGAGGCATCCATGAATGCGGCGTTGACGGCAGACTTTCCGCATGATGCACCGGAAGTCCGTTCTGCTGTCGATGGTTTTCGCGAGCTGACGCGTGATGCGCGCAAGATGCTGGTTGATAATCGCAAGCTGGTCGAGCGCGAAGTGGACCGTCTGGATGCCAAAGGCGAAGGGCTGCAGCGCGGGCTGATCGTGCAGGCCATGGCGCTGGTGCCTGCGGCGCTCATCCTGACAGTCTTTTTCACCGTGCTCATCACACGCCCCATCCGGCAGATGGATCAGGCCATCCGCCGGCTTGGGGATGGCGATTTTTCCCGCTCCGCACATATTGTAGGTCCACGCGACCTGGAACAGCTTGGTGAACGACTGGACTGGATGCGTGTGCGCCTGCTGGAGGTGGAGCAGGAGAAGAACCGCTTCCTGCGACATATCTCGCATGAGCTGAAAACACCGCTGACGGCACTTCGCGAGGGCGCGGAGTTACTGACAGAACAGGCAGTTGGCAATCTGAATGCGCAGCAGAATGAAATTGTGGCAATTTTGCGGGACAACAGCCTGCAGTTGCAGAAACTCATCGAAAACCTGCTGGATTTCAACATAGCCAGTTCCAGCGCCGCACAGCTGAAGCTCGGCGTGGTACCGTTGCACCGGGTGATCGAATCCGTGCTGGAAGACCACAAGGTTGCCGTGCTGGCACGTCAGTTGTTACTGGATGTGTCGTTGCAGCCGGTCGAGCTGGACGGTGACCAGAAAAAATTGCAGACACTGGTGGATAATCTGTTGTCCAATGCCATCAAGTTTTCACCCGTGGAAGGGCGCCTGCGTGTTCGGCTTGAACGCCAGGGCGAGCAGGCTGTCCTGGAGGTGGCGGATTCCGGCCCGGGTATCCCCGAACAGGAACGACGGCGCATTTTTGATGTCTTCTACCAGGGTTCGTCGTCATCCAATGGCCATGTGCGTGGTACGGGAATCGGGTTATCCATTGCCCGGGAATATGCCCAGGCGCATGGTGGCTATATTGAAGTCATAGACAGTGAAGATACCGGGGCATGTCTGAGAGTCGTGTTACCGATACACCGTTCGGAGGCTGTGGGTGAGTAAGGTATTTATTCTGTTGGTAATTCTCCTGGCTGCAGGATGTACTCCCGTGACCGTGCAGCGCACCGATGGTCCGGTGCCGCTGGCAGTGCGGGTGGATGATGCGGCGTACTGGCTGGAAGAATGGAACCGTATCCGTGAGCTGCCGGACGACAAACTGCAGCGTACCCTGCAGACCCGGGAACGGGACTTCGCCAGATCCCCGAACCCGCGTAGCCGCCTGCGCCTGGCGCTGTTACTGGCGGAAGGCCCGAAATCTGTACGCAACCAGACCAGGGCCCTGACTCTGTTGAAAGGGCTGGACAGCAACAGGGCAAGTGATAGTGCCAAAGCTTTGGCGGCATTGCTGGAACAGATTATCGGGGAACAATTGTGGTCCCGTGATAAAATTACTGAATTGAGGTCTGGCCTGAAGCAGGCTGATACGCGCGTGGAAGAGTTGGAACGACAGTTGCAAGAGCTTACCAACATCGAACAAAGTATCCAGCAGCGTAACTGACCAGGAAGTTTTAAGGAGTAAAAATGAGCGCATGTCGTTATCGTGTCATGGTAGTAGATGATGACCCCGCCCTGTTGCGGTTGTTGTCCATGCGCCTGTCGGCAGTAGGTTATGAAGTCACGGCAGTCGAGAGTGGCGAAAAAGCGGTTGCACAGATACCGACCTTCCAGCCGCACTTGGTAATCACGGACTTACGGATGGATGGCATGGACGGCATGACGCTGTTCGACATGATCCACCGACGCAGCCCGGCGTTGCCGGTTATTATTTTAACGGCTCATGGAAGCATCCCGGATGCCGTAGATGCCACCAGTCGGGGCGTGTTCGGTTACCTGACCAAGCCCTTTGACAGCCAGGATCTGCTCGAGCAGGTGACCCGTGCCCTGCGTGTCACCGGTGAGCAGCAGAACCGTTCCGAGGAATCGTCTGTCGCTGAATGGCGTCAGGGCATCATTACCCGCAGTCCACTGATGGAAGACCTGCTCGGGCAGGCGCGACTGGTTGCTTCGAGTGGCGCCAGTGTCTTTATTCATGGCCAGAGCGGTACCGGCAAGGAAGTGCTGGCGAAAGCCATCCACCGGGCCAGCCCGCGTGCTGATGGCGAATTTATCGCGGTCAACTGCAGTGCAATCCCCGAAACCCTGTTCGAGTCCGAGTTTTTCGGACACGCCAAGGGTTCTTTTACCGGTGCCATGCGTGAGCACAAGGGGCTGTTCCAGGCCGCCGAGGGCGGTACGCTGTTCCTTGACGAGATTGGCGATATGCCCATGAGTTTCCAGGTCAAGCTGCTGCGGGCCATCCAGGAGCGTGCCGTTCGGCCGGTCGGATCGACCTATTCGATTCCGGTTGATGTGCGTATTATTTCAGCGACTCACCGGGACCTGGATGAGTTGCGCAAGAGTGGTAATTTCCGTGAAGACCTGTACTACCGACTGAATGTCGTCACACTGGATATCCCGTCCCTGATCGAGCGGCGTGAGGATATCCCCCTGCTGGCCAATCACGTATTGCACAATCTTGAAGATGCCACCCGCAAGGGCGTAAAAGGCTTTGCGCCGGACGCCATGGAGGTGCTTTTGTCGGCACCCTGGCCGGGCAATGTCCGCCAGCTCTACAACGTGGTGGAACAGTCGGTGGCCTTTACCACGACATCGCTGATCCCGGCCAGCCTGGTGCAGCGTGCCTTGCGTGATGAGGCAAATGAGGAAATGCCGGCGTTCGCCGATGCGCGCTCACGATTCGAACGCGAGTACCTGACCCAGTTATTGCAGATTACCAGTGGTAATGTCAGTCAGGCAGCGCGCATCGCAAAACGTAACCGAACCGAATTCTACAAGCTGTTGCACAAGCATCATTTGAATCCCTCCCAGTTCAAGGGCGCCCGCGCGGTGACCTGACGTTCCGGCCCTGCGTGGGCGCTGGCTGCTGTCCTGCCCGAACCAGGACGCTTGTTGTCGTGCTTCGGGGACAATTCAACACTTTGTTTATGCAGTGGTTATCGGTGAATCCATAACTTCTGTCGTCAGAAGGTAACGGAATCAGCCAATGCTGGGCACCATTTCCGTCAGCGGATGCAGGGAATCCGGGCAAGCGGCTGTGCTGTGACGTTTTTTACAGGCTGGCATAACCTTTGCCTCCGCAACAGACTAAAACATCCAACAATAATCGAGGAGTTATCATGAAACGACTGGCAGGGGTTCTACTGTCGTGTCTCGCGGTTGCCCAGGCATATGCCGATACGGTCGTGTCCGTTGATGCGCGCGGCCTGGTGGCCTTTGTGCATCTCGACAGTGATCACAACGGTTATGTAAGCCGCGTTGAAGCCCGCTCGATCACGGGGGTGGAACGTGCATTCGACAGCGCAGACACCAATCGTGACGGATTGCTGGACAAGGGTGAATACACACAGGTTCAGCGCATCGGTGAAGCAAGGTAGTTCTTCCGTGTGTCGGGCTGCGCAATAATCTGTTTTCCTCCTGGTGATAATCAGGCTTCTGTTCCCGCCCATGGGAAATACGCGGTCCCCCAGACCGCGTTTTTTTTCGCTGACGATTCACTGCAGGTGCAAAGCCAATGCTGCGCCGGTAAGCTATGTCGCTGGTACTATCTATTATTGCCCGGCTGGCACCAGGAATCTTTTTGTGCTGCCGTGGTCTTTGAGAGGGATGAGTTTGTCGCAGTTTACCTGGCCGGTTCGTGTGTACTACGAAGATACCGATAGTGGCGGCGTGGTCTACTACGCCAATTACCTGAAATTCATGGAGCGGGCACGCACCGAACGTTTACGATCGCTGGGCTTTGAGCAGGACAGCTTGCGTACTGAACAAGGTGTTCTGTTTACCGTGCACTCCATCCAGGTCGATTTTCACAAGCCGGCACGGTTTAACGATGCGCTTGAAGTGAGTGCTGATATCTGTGAGCAGCGGCGCGCCAGTCTGGTGTTTGACCAGCAGGTCCACCGGCAGGGTGAATCAACCGTTCTATGTAGCGGGAAGATCCGTATCGCCTGTGTCGATGCCGGGTCTTTCCGTCCATCCCCTATCCCCGCTTTTGTGCTGGAGGCACTGACCGATGTCCGCTGATCTCTCGTTTTTCAGTCTTATCAGTGGTGCCAGCCTTGTGGTACAGATGGTCATGTTCCTGCTACTGGC
>JALVCM010000419.1 GCA_027010005.1 Thiohalobacter sp. | reverse complement strand
CAGCAGAATCGTGCCGCCGGCTTCCGTCAGTGCAGCGGCCCAGGCCAGGATCTCGGGGAAGGGCAGGCCAAGACCCCAGTCCGGGTTGCCAAACCAGGCAATCGTACTTTCCATGTCGGCCAGTTTTTTGGTGCCGGCCATCCAGAAGATAGGCACCAGGTAAAGGCGCAGCGCAAGGGGGCCAAGGAAGTCGAAGGCACGGGTCTTGTCTAACAGGCGCTGAAGCTGGACGAGCAGGTACATGGCGGGTTCTCCGGTCGATGGGTTATGGCGGGTTCTGACCACCCGGTTATGCGAGTGTTCCGCCGGACTTCAAAAAAACCGTCAGGTATGTGTGCTATTCGGCACATTGGCGCCGAGCACAATGTCACGTTCCCGCCAGGCCTCCAGTATGTCCCTGCCGCCTTCGATGACAATGTCAGGTTTCGGGTGATTCAGTTCGGACGCAATCTGTTCGAGCGCCCGCTGGCCGGTCAGCGAGTTGTCTTCCTGCAGCAGTGAGAACAGGCGGGCACTGATGGCGTTGAGTTCAATAAAATTGACCTCATCGTGATTGTCGCGGTACACCATCAGGTAGACCGGTTGTTCGGCAGCTTCCTGTGGCCGGAAGCTGTCCGAGATCCGGTGGACCGGGTAGCGGTAGCTCAGTGGCCAGGCCAGGCTGGATATGACCGGTATGCCTGCCAGCAGGTCGCCGTCAGGATCGTCAATGTGTACGGGTTCAGTTTCAGCAATCGATAACGCCAGCTCGACCCATTCATAGTGTGCCAGTTCTCGCAGAAACGGGAAGTCATTTTCATGCTCACCGCGCTCCTGTTCGAGATAGGCCAGGAACTCGCGGGAGATTTCCATGAACAACGGCGAGTGACAACGGTGGCTGGCAAAGAAATCACGCGCCATGGCGTGCCAGCTTTCATCGTCCATCAGCTCACGTAATACCGGGAACCCGCTGGACAGGAAACCTTCCACGTTGTTGTAGAACAGGTCGCGGTAGATCGCCATGCGGCGATCCTCGATACCTTCCGGTGCAGGATTTCTGTCAGGCCGGCGAATGTGTGCCGTAAAGGCATATTGCTGCTGTTTGAAGCCTTGCTCAGCCATGGGTTTTGTTTTGTATATTTTCCTGTTGCGGCCACTGCTGTTGCATGGCAACGATGCGGTCCACTTCGGTCAGCAGCTCAGGGAGTGGCGGGATATTGAAGTCTCTTTCCAGCAGCGTCGGCACCGGGCCGAAACGGGCATAGGCCTTGTCGAGCAGGGTCCAGACAGGGTCGACAATGTCGGCGCCATGGGTATCGACAATAAGGTCGTCGGCCTCTTCGTAATGACCGGCGACATGAAAATACATCACCCGTTCAGCGGGCAATGCTGTCAGGAACTGTTCCGCATCATAGCGGTGGTTGATACTGTTGACGTAGATGTTGTTGACGTCGAGCAGCAGGTCGCAGTCGGCCTCTTCGAGGACGGCGTTGATGAAATCAATTTCTTCCATCTCCTTGCCGGGGGCTGCGTAGTAGGACACATTCTCCATGGCGATACGCCGCTCGAGAATATCCTGGGTACGACGGATACGTTCGGCCACATAGTGCACGGCCTCTTCGGTAAACGGAATGGGCATCAGGTCATAGAGATGACCGTCGTCGCTGCAATAACTCAGGTGTTCGCTATAGGCACGAATCCGGTGTTCATCCAGAAACCGCTTTACCCGGTGAAGAAAGGTTTCATCCAGGGGTGACGGGCTGCCTATGGAAAGTGACAGGCCGTGACAGATGAAAGGATAGCGTTCGGTGAAAGCCCGGAACTGTTTGCCCCAGCGGCCACCCATGCCGATCCAGTTCTCCGGGGCAACTTCATAGAAGCTGACCTGTTCGGGGGGGTGGTCTGTCAGCGGACCCATCAGGGTCCGCCGCAGGCCCAGTCCTGCTCCGTTAACCGGGTAGCGGGACGTTTTCATGGCAGGTTATTTCAGCCTATTTCTTCATGCCGGCGCCGCACTTGCCTTCGCCGCATTTACCTTCTTTCATCTTCTTGGTGTCTTTCTTCATGCCGGCGCCACACTTGCCTTCACCACACTTGCCTTCTTTCATTTTCTCGGCTTTTTCGTGGTCTTTCTTCATGCCTTCGCCACACTTGCCTTCTTTCATTTTTTCCTTGGACATGCTGCCGCCGCATTTGCCTTCCTTCATGTCACTGTCAGCAACCATATAGCCGCTGGGCAGTTCGGTCATGCCAAAGGGATTTGCCGCTGCGTTGGCAACTGAAGCACCGGCCAGCGAAGTAACAAAGGCTGCGCCCATTGCGAGGGCCAGGGGTTTCATTGAAGTAGATTTTGACATTGTGGTATGCCTCCTTAAGGCTTATAACATATTACGGTGCCCCTGGGGCTACCGTGGTTGGACTGGCAGTCTCGGTGCCATCTGTGATTACAATCAACAGCCGGTACGACCAGTGGGTGGTGAAAAAGTTTCAGATTAACCTTCCTTCTTCAGGGACTGCAGGCAGTCCATGTAGTGCGCTTCATCCGGCGCTGTCCCGTTTTTCTGTGCCTGCCAGATCATTTCAGCCAGGCATTCCATCATTCTATGCTCCAGTTCGTGCGCCTCGCCGTACTGCGTGAGGAGTTGCCGATAGAGCATTTTTATCCCTGCGGGACGGTCGGTATCGATCTGTTCCCGCAGACCCAGGTGCATCCCCATATGCAGGAACGGGTTGGTTTCACCCAGTTCCGGCAGATAGTCCCTGTTCAGCGCCTGCCCGGGGTTTTCCAGTAAAGGCTGGTACTCCGGGTGTTGCTCGATCACAGTGACGATCTGGCTTTGCAGGGGATCCAGAGGCATGCCTTCACGGCGGGCCTGCCACGCCTTGCAGTAATAGCTGCGCAGCTGATCCCGGTCTTGTCCAAACAGCATAGCCTGTTTCCAGCTTGAATCGGGGTGAGAGAGTACTCAGTTCATTGATCGTGTTGCAAGTTTTACCTGTCGCCAATTGGCGTCAGTTTTCTGTCTTGTGGCGATATTCACACAGATCTTCGATGATACAACTGCCGCAACGGGGTTTGCGGGCAATACAGGTGTAGCGGCCGTGCAGGATCAGCCAGTGGTGTGCATCCTGTTTGAATTCGTCCGGCACAAATTTGTTGAGCTTGCGTTCTACCTCGTTGACGTTCTTGCCCGGTGCGATACCGGTGCGGTTGGAGACACGAAAAATATGTGTGTCGACCGCAATGGTGGGATGCCCGAAGGCGGTATTGAGAATGACATTGGCGGTTTTGCGGCCGACGCCGGGCAGGGCCTCCAGCGATTCACGGTCTTCGGGTACCTTGCCGCCGTGCTTTTCCACCAGCAACTTGCAAGCCCTGATAATGTTGCGGGCCTTGGTGTTGTACAGTCCGATGGTCCTGATGTGTTCCTTCAGGCCTTCCTCGCCCAGCCTGAGCATGGCTTGCGGTGTTTTTACCTTTTTAAACAGTTTTTCCGTGGCCTTGTTGACGCCGACATCGGTGGATTGTGCTGAAAGTATCACGGCAACCAGCAACTGGAAGGGATTGCCGTAGTGAAGCTCGGTCGTGGGTTGCGGGTTTTCGTTGCGGAGTCGAGTGAAGATTTCGATACGTTTATTTTTATTCATTCAGTGACTGGCTTGAGCGGCCGGGGCGGCAACTGTGATACTGGCGGCACGTGTCTGTGCGCGCTTGTCGATAATGTTCTTCAGGGCGATCAGCAGGCCGAGGCCGATGAAAGCCCCCGGTGGCAGGATGGCGAGCAGGAACCCGTTATAGTGTTCAGAGAACACAATGGTGATATCGGGCAGCAAGGTACCGAACATCCGGTGTGCGTGCGAGAACAGGGTGCCGTGGCCGATGATTTCACGCAGCGAGCCGAGCGTGACCAGTACCAGCATGAAACCCAGCCCCATACTCAGGCCGTCCAGAAACGACTGGCTGACAGTGTGCTTGGAGGCAAACGCCTCGGCACGGCCGATAATGGAACAGTTGGTGACAATCAGTGGAATAAAAATACCCAGCACCTTGTACAGGTCGTACATGAAGGCGCTCATCAGCAGTTCAATGACGGTCACGATCGACGCGATGATCAGCACAAAGACCGGGATGCGCACCTCGGGTCGTACCAGCGAGCGGATGGCCGATACCGTGACGTTGGAGGCCACCAGCGTCACCAGGGTGGCCAGTCCCAGACCAAAACCGTTAATAAAGGTACCGGTGACGGCGAGCAGAGGGCACAGGCCAAGGATCTGTACCAGGCCAACATTGTTGCTCCACAGTCCGTCGCGAATAATGGTGCGGTTATCAATCATTTTTCAGTCACTGTCCCGGGGTGTTCTTCAAACAGTTCGTGTCCGTGTATCCGGTAGTATAACAGAGCATTGTGCACGGCTTTCACGACAGCACGCGGGGTTATCGTCGCACCGGTGAACTGGTCGAACTCGCCGCCGTCGCGTTTCACTTTCCAGCCGTCCTTGCCCGGATTTTCCAGCGATTTCCCGGTAAAGCCGAGTATCCAGTCCGAATTCGAGGTTTCTATGCCATCACCCAGGCCAGGTGTTTCGCGGTGCTGTACCACGCGCACGCCGGCCAGTGTGCCATCCAGGTTGATGGCAACCAGCAGGCGGATGTTACCGTTGTAACCGTCCGGTGCGACAGGCGCCAGCACGGCGGCAACCGGCCAGCCGTTCTTGCGTGCGCGATAGACCGGCACCGGCTTGTCGGTACCCAGCAGTTCCTTGTGACGGACGTAGAGAATATCGTGGAAGATATCGTTGTCGTAGCGGTCGGCCGGGATAATTTCGTTCAGGCTTTTCAGCAACGCACGGCGTTCATTGTCGTGTATGCGTTCTGCGGTATGGTCATGGGTATAGGCCACAACGCCGCTGCCGACCACGGCAAACAGAAACAGGAACAGCGATGACACCAGTACCGGGCGATAACTCATGGGTCAGTCGTCCTGTTCCTCGCGCTGACCGAACACGCGCGGTTTGGTGTAGTAATCAAGCGTAGGTGCAGCCATGTTCATCAGCAGGACGCCAAAGGCGATGCCATCCGGGTAACCGCCCCAGGTACGAATGACGTACACCAGTATGCCGATACCGGCACCGTAGTACAGGCGTCCGCGTGGCGTGGTAGCGGCGGACACCGGGTCGGTCGCAATAAAAAATGCGCCCAGCATAGTGGCCCCGCTGAACAGGTGAAACAACGGCGAGCCATAACCGTCGGCATCGGCAAAATAGAACATCAGCGAGATCACAAACAGGCCACCCAGCATGCCGGCCGGGATATGCCACTGGATGGCGCGCTGTTTCCATAACCACAGGCCACCCAGCAGGAAAGCCAGGTTGACCCATTCCCAGCCGTAGCCGCCGTAGTTGCCGAAACGCGGGTCGCTGAGAATCTCGTCCCAGGTCAGGTCCAGCCCGCTCTGTGTTTTCGATTCGTCCAGTGGCGTGGCCATGGTGATCGTATCGAGGGTTTCACCTTCCGGTGGCCTGCCGGCGAAGACCAGCTGTAGCGTATCCTTGAAGCCGGGCCCCTCGTGGCCGATACCGGTCGGCGGTGACCAGAGGGTCATTTGCAGGGGGAAGGAAATAATCAGCACCACAAAGCCGATCATCGCCGGGTTGAACGGGTTATAGCCCAGCCCCCCGTACAGTTGCTTGGCAATCACAATAGCGAACAGTACCCCGACAACCGGTATCCACCAGGGTGCCAGCGGTGGCAGCGCCAGCCCCAGCAATAACCCGGTCAGGGCTGCGCTGCCGTCCAGCAGGGCGGGTCGCACCGGTTTACCACGCAGGCGCAGCACGGCCGCTTCGGCCAGCAGTGCCGTGGAGGTGGCAATCAGTAAATTAAAGACGATGCCCCAGCCAAAGAACCAGAACAATGCCAGCGCCCCGGGGACCAGTGCCAGCATCACCTTGCGCATGAGCCGCGACAGGTCATTGGCGACCGGCAGGTAAGGCGAACTTCGGGTCGGGAATTCCATGGATTCAGGCTCCGTCGGTCTTGCCGTTGCGGCGTTGTTCGACGGTGTCGATCTTCGCCCGTTGTTCGGTGGTCAGGTTGTCGGTGTTGCGTGGTACAGCATCGGCATTTTCGGTTTTCTTTGCCTTGACGCGCGCCAGTGCAGCAGCAATATCGGCTTTCTTGGCATCGGCATCGCCGGCCTTTGGTTTTTTGTCCAACGACTTACGGGCACGGGCACGGCGTTCTTCCAGTGCTTTCTTTTCGCGTTCGAGCCGTGCCAGCCGGGCTTCGTGACGGCGGCGCGCCAGGTCGGATTTTTCGCGTTCGCGCTCCATGTCCCAGATCTCGGTTTTGGCAAACCGGTAATACTGCACCAGCGGGATATGACTGGGACACACCTGGGCACAACACCCGCATTCGATACAGTCGAACAGGTTGTAGTCCTGTATTTTTTCCATGTCCCGTGCAAAGGCATACCAGTATAACTGCTGGGGTAACAGGTTGACCGGGCAGACGTCGGTACACTGCGCGCAGCGGATACAGGGGCTGGCCGGCGGCGGGTCCGGCAGTTCTTTGCTGCTCGCGGCAAGGATACAGTTGCTGGTCTTGATAACCGGTATCGTGTCAGTCCGCAGGGCAAAGCCCATCATCGGTCCGCCGAGCAGCAGGCGTGCTGCCTCGTCGGTATAACCGCCGCACTGTTCGACCAGTGACGCGATCGGTGTGCCGATGCGGACTTCCAGGTTGCAGGGTTCGCTGATACCCGCACCCGTGACAGTGATAACCCGTGATATCAGTGGTTCACCGTGGTGAATCGCACGTGCAATAGCCGCGGCCGTCCCGACGTTATGACAGACCACGCCGATATCAATCGGCAGACCCTGGCTCGGGACTTCCTCGCCGGTCAGTGCATAGATCAGCTGTTTTTCACCACCGGCCGGGTAGCGGGTCGGTACCGGGACAATACGGATGTCTTTTTCATCGAGGCGGTCCAGTTCCTTTTGCAGGCAGTCGATGGCATTGGGCATGTTGTCTTCAATACCGATCACCACCTGTTTCGCGTGCAGCGCATGGCGCATGATGCGGATGCCTTCGATAATGTCATTGGGCCGGCAGCACATCAGCGCTTCATCACAACTGATGTAGGGTTCGCATTCCGCACCATTGATGACCAGCAAATCGACCACATGGTCCGGTCCGGGATTGAGCTTCACGGCGGTCGGGAAACCGGCCCCGCCCAGCCCGACAATGCCGGCATCGCGAACCCGCTGACGAATGTCCGCCGGGTCCGACAGGTAGACGTTTTCCATTTTCAGTCCACTGTCCGCGACGCGGTCCTCACCATCACTGTCGATGACAATGCAGGTGGCGGACAGTCCCGACGGATGCGGTACCGGGTAATCACCTATATCGCTGACGACACCGGAGGTCGGGGCGTGCACCGGTGCGGAGATATACCCCAGCGAGCGCGCAATCAATTGTCCGCGCAACACCCGCTCACCGGTTTTGACAACAGGCTCCGCGGCTTCGCCAATGTTCTGGCTGAGGGGGACGTACAGGCGTTCGGGTATGGCGGCGGACTTCAGCGGCCCGGTGAGTGACTGCGCTTTTTCCGCGGGCAGATGCAGACCTCCGTGGAAGGTTGCAGGTTTTTCGAGCAGCGTGACCATGTGCTGCTGCATTGTACAGGGTTGGCGCTGAAAAATACTGTGGCAATCACTGCGTGTTTGATTGAGATCAAGCGCTTAGCGGGCCACGACTATCCCGTACTGGCGATTTCCGGGTGGTCCGGTTCCGGGTAGGGCCACTTCCACTGACTGATATCTCTTTTCACCGGGACCATTTTGATACAGTCGACGGGGCAGGGCGGCAGGCACAACTCACAACCGGTACATTCATCGGCGATGACTGTGTGCATCTGCTTGGCAGCACCGAGAATGGCATCGACCGGGCAGGCCTGGATACACAGCGTACAACCGATGCAGGTTTGCTCATCGATGACGGC
>JALVCM010000418.1 GCA_027010005.1 Thiohalobacter sp. | reverse complement strand
CCCTGCATACCAACAGCGCGGTGGGCGCGGTAACACGTTTGCGCGATATGGGGGTTGAGCCATTCCTGCTGTCGTCCAGCCTGATCGGTGTCCTGGCGCAGCGTCTTGTGCGTGTCCTGTGTGGTCACTGCAAGGAACCCTACACGGCTTCGGACAGCGATTGTGAGTTGCTGGGTGTGGGGGTGGAGGAACCACCCACACTGTACCATCCCAAAGGCTGTTCCGAGTGTAATCATCTGGGCTATCGTGGCAGGACCGGTATCTATGAGCTGATTGAAATTGACGATGACATTCGTGCCGCCATACATGATGGTGCCGGTGAGCAGGAAATGGAGAAGCTGGCACGCCGTCACACCCCCGGTATTCGTGAGGATGGCTGGCGACGGGTGCTGGCCGGTACCACGTCCGTCGAGGAAGTCCTGCGCGTGAGCCGCGAAGGCTAGGCGAACAGAAATACGATGGGTGCCTTCGAATATATCGCGCTGGACAGCGGCGGCAAGGAAAAGAAAGGTGTACTGGAAGGCGACACCCCCCGACAGATTCGCCAGCAGTTACGCGACCAGGGCCTGACGCCGCTTGACGTGCAGGAAGCCAGTCAGCGGGAAAGCAAATCTTCTACAGGTCGGTCGAAGGGTGGTTTGCGCCGTGGTATCAGTGCAACGGACCTGTCACTGATTACCCGCCAGATGGCTACCCTGGTGAAATCGGGGCTGCCCCTGGAGGAGGCTTTGCAGGCCGCCGCCCAGCAGAATGAAAAGCCACGGCTGAAGAGCATGCTGCTTGCCGTGCGTGCACGCGTCATGGAAGGGCACACCCTGGCAACAGGGCTGGGTGATTTTCCGCATATTTTTCCGGAGCTGTATCGCACGACTGTCTCTGCCGGCGAGCAGTCCGGCCACCTCGATGTCGTCCTTGAACGGCTTGCTGACTACACCGAAAACCGTCAGCAGATGCAGCAGAAAATACAGCTGGCGTTGTTCTACCCGGCAATGCTGACGCTGGTTGCCGTATTTGTTGTGCTCGGCCTGATGACCTATGTGGTGCCACAGGTCGTGCAGGTATTCGAAAATATTGGCCAGGAATTACCTGCATTGACCCGCGGCCTGATTGCGGTCAGTGATTTCATGCGCAGTTATGGCATTGTTATTCTGCTGCTGGTGGCCGCGGGTATTGCCGCATTCAGCTGGATGCTGCGCAAGGAAGGGCCCAGACGACGTTTCCATAAAGCCTTGCTTAAACTGCCCCTCATTGGCCGGCTGGAGCGCGGTGTGAATGCAGGGCGTTTTGCACGGACTTTCAGTATTGTGACGGCCAGTGGCGTGCCGGTGCTGGAAGGTATGCGGATTGCCGCCGAGGTAATGTCCAACCTGCCCATGCGCGAAGCTGTCGAAGATGCAGCGCGCAAGGTGAGTGAAGGTGCCAGTATTTCTGCTGCACTGGAGAGCAGCGGTTATTTTCCTCCCATGACCGTGCACCTCATCGCCAGCGGTGAGGCCAGCGGCAAGCTGGAAGAAATGCTGGAGCGTGCAGCCATCAACCAGGAGCGCGAAATCGAAACCCTGATCTCGGCCGTGATGGGGCTGTTTGAGCCGGTGCTGATCCTGTTGATGGGGGGCGTAGTGCTGGTGATAGTGCTGGCTATTCTGTTGCCAATCTTCAATCTCAATGAACTTGTTTCCTGAATTATCTTCCTGTTACAGCAATATGGTTTGAAAACCTTGTGAATCCCTCGGGACATGTGTGATAGTGCGGCCTGTCAGCTGACATTCACAGGGACAGTCATGCAACCAACACCCCGTATCTGGTTGGGCGACGACGGTATCATGCGGATCGAGTTTCCGCAGGATTACCAGTTTACCCTGAAGGATGTTCAGGAGTTGAATCGACGACACCGGGAAATCAGAAGTGAGCGTGGTCCGCTGCTTGTTTATGCCATGTCGGTAGCTGAAGCAGAACACGAAGCGAAACAGTTTGCTTCAAGCGATGATGCGGTTGCAGTCGTCAATGCCATGGCCATACTGGTCAAGTCAGTCTTTACCCGCGCACTGGCTGAAATCTTCATGAAGTTTCACAAGCCCCCCTACCCGACACGAATCTTTACCAGTGAAGCCGATGCGCTGGCCTGGCTGGAGCCATTTTGTGACCGGTTGGGAGAAAATGACAGTGGGTCCGGAGAAAGTGCCTGAAAAACCTTCTGCCCGGCAGGGCAAACTCGACCGGTTGCTGGCAGAAGTGCGTGCCTGCAGGGCCTGTGAAGCCGTGCTGCCGTTCCAGCCGCGTCCGGTGTTGCGTGCCAGCCGTTCAGCACGTCTGTTGATTGTCGGGCAGGCACCCGGTACCCGCGTCCACGAAACCGGTATCCCCTGGAATGATCCCAGTGGTGAGCGGCTACGCCGCTGGCTGGGTATGGATCGTGAGCTGTTCTACGATGAACAACATATCGCAATTGTTCCCATGGGGTTCTGTTACCCCGGACGCGGCAAGTCGGGTGACCTGCCGCCCAGGCCGGAATGCGCCGCGCTCTGGCGGGAACAATTACTCGCCTGCCTGCCGAACATCGAGCTGACCCTGCTGATCGGCCGCTATGCACAGCAATACCATCTGCCTGATGCCGGTCGCAGCACCCTGACGGAAACCGTGCGGCGCTGGCGTGAGTTTTTGCCCGACGTTATACCGACCCCGCATCCTTCTCCCCGCAATCAGTTATGGTTGCGGCGCAACCCCTGGTTCGAAGCCGAACTGGTGCCGGCCCTGCAGCAGCGGATTCGAGGTATGTTTGCCCAGGGAAACTGATCAATTCGCCATTGTAAGGAATGAAGTGGTGCGGCAACCTGTAACAGACTGATTCCATTGTGTGAGATTGCCGTGCCTCGCTCACAATGGACGAATTGATCTGTGTCTCCCCGGATCAGGCGTTATTCCCCAACCAGCCGACGGGGTAAATTCCCGGCATATGCCTTATCATAGGCCTCATGCAACAGCGACAGACACTGCTGGAATTTCCCTGCGACTTCCCTGTCAAGGCGATGGGTAAGGCGACGTCCGGCTTCGAAGCCCGCGCGCTGGAGATTGTTCGACGCCATGCGACGGATTTTAAAGACGAAAATATGCGCATCGTGGCCAGTGGAAAGGGTAATTATTTGTCTGCAACATTTGTCGTGCACGCCACCAGCCAGGAACAGCTGGACGCCCTGTATCGTGAGCTGACAGCTTGCGAAGACATGTTGATGGTGCTCTAGGTCCCTGTCGTGACGATACCGGTTTCCGTGTCCGGCGCTGCGCATGAGCATTGCGAAACCAGGGGGGCTGCAATATCGGTCAGCCGGCTCGGGTTGTGTGACTACGAACCGGTATGGCGGAAGATGCAGGCGCATACTGAACACCGCAGCGGTGCGGGTGACGATGCGATCTGGCTGCTGGAGCACCGGCGGGTATTCACGCTGGGCATGAATGGCAAGCCGGAGCATCTGCTGGCACCGGGTGATATTCCGGTTGTCGAGGTGGATCGCGGCGGCCAGGTGACATACCACGGCCCGGGACAACTGGTGGCCTACCTGATGCTTGACCTGCGCGCGCGTAATCTGGGGATCCGTGGCCTGGTGGAATTGCTGGAGCAGTCGGTGATCGACTGGCTGGCAACAAAGGGAATCAGCGCCTGTGCACGCCGTGATGCACCGGGCGTGTACGTGGACGGTGCAAAGATTGCTGCACTCGGCCTGCGTGTCCGGCGCGGGTGCAGTTATCATGGACTGAGTTTCAATGTGGACATGGACCTGGAGCCTTTTTCACGCATCAACCCCTGTGGCTATGCAGGAATGGAAGTAACGCAATTGCGCGATCTCGGCGTTGCCGGCAGTGTCGAGACGGTAGCGCAGGACTGGCTGCCCGGCTTGCTGGCGCGGCTCGAGCAACAACAACCTGAATGAAGAGTTGATAAGCCATGTCAGAGCAAGTGCCCAAATACCAGCGTGGTGAAGCCAAGACCTCGCGCATCCCGATCAAGGTCGAGGTGACCGGGCAGCCGATGCGCAAGCCGGCCTGGATCCGTGCCAAATCACCGGCCGGGCCGGAAGTACAGCGTTTGAAGCGTGTATTACGTGAGCAGCGTTTGTTTACCGTATGCGAGGAAGCTTCCTGCCCGAACCTTGGCGAGTGTTTTACGCACGGCACGGCAACCTTCATGATCATGGGCGATATCTGCACACGGCGTTGTCCGTTCTGCGATGTCGCGCACGGGCGACCTGATCCGCTCAACCCCGAGGAGCCGCGTCACCTGGCGGAAACCATCGAGGCGATGGGGCTGCGCTACGTGGTGGTTACCTCGGTCGATCGCGACGACCTGCGCGACGGGGGTGCGGGGCATTTTGTGGATTGTATACAGTCGATTCGCGAGCGTAACCCGGATACGCGTATTGAAATCCTGGTGCCGGATTTCCGTGGCCGCATGGAACGGGCACTGGATATCTTTCGCCAGGCACCGCCGGATGTGTTCAACCACAACCTGGAAACAGTTCCTCGCCTTTACAAAAAAGCCCGTCCAGGCTCGGATTACCAGTGGTCACTGACACTGCTGAAAAACTTCACACAGGAACATCCCGCTGTGCCGACCAAGTCCGGCCTGATGCTGGGGCTGGGTGAGACGCTGGAGGAAGTCGAGCAGGTCATGCGTGACATGCGTGAGCACGATGTCAATATGCTCACGCTGGGACAGTATTTACAGCCCGGTAAGCATCATCTCCCGGTCGAGCGCTATGTCCATCCTGATGAATTCGAGCAGCTGCGCAAAACAGGTGAAGCCATGGGCTTCAGCCAGGTGGCCAGCGGTCCGATGGTGCGCTCTTCCTATCATGCCGACCAGCAGGCGGCCGGGGTACTCTGACACAGGCCCGGGACAGTATTCAACACCGTTCCATGACGCACCTGCTTGCCGCCATAACCCCGCATGGTTACGGACATGCGGCGCAACTTGCGCCGGTGCTGAATGCCTTGCGCCGACGTGTGCCGGATCTTTCGCTGAGCCTGGCGACGACCCTGCCCGAGTCGTTTCTTCGTGAACGGGTTGAAGGTGACTTCCGTTATATCAGGCGGGCTGCCGACTTTGGTCTTGTGATGCATAGCGCCTTGCAGATCGACCGGGATGCCAGTGCGGCACGTTATGCACAGTTACACGAAGACTGGGATGCACAGGTGACTGCCGAGGCAGCTTTTATTGAACAGCAACAGGCCGATGTGGTGCTCTCGGATGTACCCTGCCTGACCCTGGCGGGTGCTGAAAAGGCCGGCTTGCCCTCCTTTGCGCTGTGTTCACTGAACTGGGCGGATATTTACCGCTACTATTTTCAGGCAAGGCCGGAAGCTGCACACATCCTGACGCAGATGGAAACTGCCTATGCGTCGGCACAGATCTTTTTTTGCCCGCAGCCTTCCATGCCAATGGCCTTTCTCGATAACACGCTGGAGGTCGGGCCGATCGCAAGGCGGGGCAGAAACTGCCGCGAGCAGCTCGATGAACAACTCGGTGTATCCGGCCAGACTGCACTGATACTGGTCGCGCCCGGTGGGGTAGATACCCGTTTCAATATCGAATCCTGGCCAACCGGGCAGGGGATACACTGGCTGGTCAGTGACCACTGGCAGGTTGCACACCCGGACGTTACTTCCCTGTCGGAAACCGGTCTGACCTTCACCGACCTGCTGGCTTCCTGCGATGGTGTGCTGGGCAAATGCGGCTATGGTACGGTTGCGGAGTGTGTCGTAAATGCTACCCCATTGCTCTACATCCCCCGCCCCGACTGGCCGGAGGAGCAGAGCCTGCTGGACTGGCTGGAACAGCACAATGCAGCTGTTCGTATCGATCCGTCATGGCTGGAAACCGGCGAGCTGGGAGAGGCCGTCGAACGGGCGCGGAGTATGACGGTAATCGCCTGTGAAAATAGCGGTGCCCGACAGGTAGCCGATAGTCTTCTGGCCTGCATCAATAACAAGGAAACAGTCCATGATGGATAAGACCGCCTTTGATATGCTGTTTGCATCGGAGACAGCACTGCGCAGTCACTTCGAACGTGGACTGGAACGATTGCTGGCACACGGTGGTATGAACCTGTTCATCCTGGTGGCCGCCAATGCAAGCTTTGATGCACGCCTGTGGAGTGCGCTGGAGCCGGGCCTGTGTGTGCAATACAACGCCTTGCTGACCCGCCTGCAAGGTGCCCTGACGCAGGGGCAGCGTATCGAGGAAGCTGATGATGACCTGCTGGTGTTTCTCAAGATGGGCAGTATCGGTATGGAGGCGCTGAAACTGACAGAGCAGCGTAGCGCGGGACCCTGGGAGGTACAGTTCAACCAGTTGCGGTCCTTCCGCCCGCTTCGTAACAGCCAGCGTCCGATGACATCGATTCATGCACCATTCGATGCAGGTGCTTTTAACTTCAACAAGCCCTTCATGCAGCAGGAAACAATTGCATCCGGCGAACTGCTGGGGCATCACATCGACCTGTACTACAACAAATATCCGTTTGTTGAACTGCACAGTCTCCTGGTGCCGGACCGGGAACAGTGTCTGCCCCAATACCTGTTTGAAGGCATGCACCATTTTGTGTGGCGGCTGGTGGAGCGTTTATCTGAAACCCTGCCCGGTGTGCGTGTCGGATACAACGCGCTCGGTGCATTTGCCTCGGTGAATCACCTGCATCTGCAATTGTTTGCCCGTGACCAGTTGTTACCGGTTGAGCATCCACAATGGACGCACAACGGTGGTACACAAGCCTACCCCGTGGCGTGCCAGGTGTTCGACGATCCACAGGCTGCGTGGCAGCAGATTGCAGCGCTGCACAAACAGAACCAGGCCTATAATCTGCTCTACACACCCGGCCGGTTGTACTGCATGCCACGACGTAAACAGGGTGAGTTCGAACTGCCGGACTGGTCCAGCGGGTTTTCATGGTATGAAATGTGTGGCGGGATGATTACCTTTAACCACCAGGACTGGGTGGCACTGGATGATGCGGGTATCGCGGCGGATCTGGCGCGTACAAGATTCTGAGCTGCGCAGTTTGTATTCACCCGCACGAGGCGGGTAGCTCCGGGGTGATGTGATGGCAGCTGTGCGATTCAGGTTTTACGAGGAACTCAATGATTTCCTGCCGCCCGCACAGCGCAAGGTCGAGTTCGAGCATAGTTTCGACCGGCGCACCTCGATCAAGGACATGATTGAATCACTCGGCGTACCACACCCCGAAGTTGAGCTGATCCTGGTTAATGGCCAGCCGGTAGATTTTTCCCGGATTGTCGAAGACGGCGACCGCATCAGTGTCTACCCGGTATTCGAAAGTCTGGATATCACCCCGCTGGTACGCCTGCGCCCGACGCCGTTGCGCAACCCGAAGTTTGTCGTCGATTGCAATCTCGGGCGCCTGGCCCGCTACCTGCGCCTGCTGGGATTTGACTGCCTGTACCGTAATGATTACCGGGATGCCGATGTGGCGATGCTCAGCCAGCAGCAACAACGTATTGTACTGACCCGTGACCGCAGGCTGCTGCAGTATAAAATTATCGACCACGGCTTGTTTGTGCGAAGTACCGACCCAAAGGCCCAGGTCAGGGAAGTATTGAAGCGCCTGGACCTGTACCGGCTGGCGAAGCCATTTACCCGCTGTACCCGTTGTAACGGAGTGCTCGAAACGGTACCCAAAGCATTGGTTGAAGCACAGCTGCAACCCAAAACACGCCGTTACTATAAGGTGTTTCGGCAGTGCCGGGACTGTCGCCAGGTCTACTGGCAAGGCAGCCACTATGACCGCACGCTCAGGCTGGTCGACGAGTTTCTGGAGGTACCCGGTAAAAATCCGGATAATGCTGCACCATGAGCGAAGCGATGGTCATACAGTGTGTGGTGTACAAGAGTCTGAAACAGTTCGACTACTATCTGTTTGTCAAAAAAGATGAAGACATGGCGCGCGTGCCGGATACCCTGAAGATCTTGCTGGGCAATCTTGAGGTCGTTACAGAGGTGGAGCTGCACGAGCGGCGCAAGCTGGCGCAGGCCGATGTGATCGAAGTCATGGCGCAGATTGAAACTGAAGGCTATTACCTGCAAATGCCGCCGCGCCAGGGACTTGATCCGGAAGTATCCTGATATCCAGGCAACCGCTGATTAATCCAGAAGTTACGTCATTGCGAGCGCGTTAATCAGAGGCGCCCTTGGACTCTGTGGAGCCTGTCTTGTCCTTGAAAGGTGCCGCAACCGATGCAGGCAGTTCGACATCACCGTTACGGTTGCGCTCTTCCAGCTGTGCAATGAGGCTGTCGATTCCTTCACGCCGGATTGTTTCCCCAAAGCTTGTGCGGTAGGTAATAGCCAGGCTGATACCTTCGATACGGATGTCGTAAATCTTCCACTTCCCGTCCTTGAGGTACACCTGGTACTGCACGTCCACGGTCTTGCCCTTGTCAATCTCGATGGATGCACGCACCGAAGCCTTGCGGTCCCCCGGTTTGTAACGCGAAGGCTGGTAGTGGATGCTGTTTTTGTGGTCGATGATTTCATCGACGTAGCTGGTCATTGCCGTAACATAGGAACGGGTCAGCAGGGTTTTGATTTCTTTAATGAGGCGCTGGCGCTGTGTTTCTGTCGCGTTGCGCCAGTATTTGCCGACCACGAGGCGGGCGATACGCGGGAAATCAATATGCGGTGCAATCAGCTCATCGCTGATGCGGTAGGCGATGGAATCGTCCTGTTTGATCTTGTCCCGGTTTTCTTCCAGGCGATCGATGAGTTCGCTGATGGTATCTGCGATAACCGGTTGCGGGTCGTTGGCTGCTTCGGGTTCCGGGATAGCCTGGGCCAGGGAGGCTGTGCCGGCAAACAGCAGGGTCGTCAAAAACATCCATGTGGTGTACAGCGTTGTTTTCATGATACGCATTGTATGTTTCCCGTCAGTCGTAACAAGGCCTTCATTGATTGTTATGCAAGGTCGAATCGTGCCCAGACAGGGCAGTGATCCGAGGGTTTTGTCATGGTGCGGATATCATATGAGATGCCTGCGTCGGTTGAACGTTCCATCAGCGGGCGGGTTGCCATGATCAGGTCGATGCGCAGGCCTCGTTTCGGTTCACGCTCAAAACCACGGCTACGGTAGTCAAACCAGCTGAATTTGTCATCAACATCCGGGTAATGGTGGCGAAAGGTGTCCGCCAGGCCCCAGTCGGCCAGCTTTTGCAGCCATTCGCGTTCTTCCGGCAGAAAACTGCATTTTCCGGTTTTCAGCCAGCGTTTGGCGTTGTCCGGGCCGATACCGATATCCTGGTCGAGAGGTGCCACGTTCATGTCGCCCATCACGACAACGGCTTGCTCCGGGTCATAATCAGATTGCAGGAGGGCCAGCAGGTCCCGGTAGAATTTCTTCTTGGCCGGGAACTTGGTTTCATGATCACGGCTTTCACCTTGCGGGAAATAGCCGTTGATGACGGTCAGGATATTCCCGTCATCAAGTTTGAAATCGGCGCTGATCAGGCGCCGCTGGGTATCGTTGCCGTCGTGGGTAAAACCTTTGCGCACTTCCACGGGGGGCTGCCTGGACAGGATCGCGACCCCGTAGTGGGTTTTTTGTCCATGGAAAGTTGCGTGATACCCCAACTCCTCGACCATTGACAGCGGGAAGTCCACGTCCTGAACCTTGGTCTCCTGGATACCGATAATGTCGGGTGAGTGCACTTCGACCAGTTTTTCCAGTTGGTGCCGGCGGGTCCGGATACTGTTGGTGTTGAATGAGACGAGTTTCATTGGCATGGTATTTTTGGGGGAATCTGGCGCATTCTACTGGGCTGCCTGCATTCGGGCAATGCGTCGTGGCGTTGTGCTTGCCCGGCGCGTTACAATCATTCCATTCCCGGTGATCAACAAACAGGACATAGGTTCATATGAGCAGTGTAGTGGCCGACAATTCCGGCGTTTTGTCCGGACAAGCCCCCTCCCGTGTACATGACGCATTTGAGTGGGTTCGCAGTGAGCGTATTGAATCCCTGAACCTGATCATTGAAGAGTACCGGCACCGTGTCACCGGTGCGGTACATTACCACATGGCGGCAGACACCCCCGAGAATGTCTTCCTGGTGGCGCTGCGCACAGTGCCGATGGATTCCACCGGCGTGGCACATATTCTTGAACATACGGCGCTGTGCGGAAGTGAGCACTACCCGGTACGCGATCCTTTCTTCATGATGATCCGCCGTTCATTGAATACCTTTATGAATGCCTTTACCAGCAGCGACTGGACGGCCTACCCGTTTGCCAGCCAGAACCGCAAGGATTTCTACAATCTCATGGACGTGTACCTGGATGCGGTGTTTTTCTCGCGTCTGCATGAGCTGGACTTTGCGCAGGAAGGACATCGCGTGGAGTTCGTGGAGCCGGATAACCCTGATACCGAACTGGTTTTCAAGGGCGTTGTTTTCAATGAAATGAAAGGCGCCATGAGTTCACCGGCCAGTACACTGTGGCAGACCCTCACCAAATACCTGTTTCCAACCACGACTTACCATTACAACAGTGGTGGTGACCCGGAGTGTATACCGGACCTGGCTTATGAAGACCTCAAGGCTTTTTACCGTACCCACTACCACCCTTCCAATGCGGTGTTCATGACGTTCGGGGACATCCCGGTCCATGAACATCATGCACGCATTCACGACAGGGCCCTGTCACATTTCGAGAAGCTGGATGTGCATATCGCGGTTGCTGATGAAAAACGCTACCACGCGCCTGTCTATGTGCAGGAGAGCTATGCATTTGACGAGCCGGGAGAAGTGGGGGACAAGACGCACCTGGTGATGGGCTGGTTGCTTGGGCCCAGTATTAACCTGAAAGAGCAGCTGGAAGCCCAGTTACTGGAAGGTATCCTGCTGGATGACAGTGCGTCACCCTTGCGCCGTGCACTGGAGACCACCGACCTCGGGAGTGCACCATCTCCACTGTGCGGGCTGGAAGCCTCCAATCGTGAGATGAGTTTTGTGTGTGGCCTGGAAGGCAGTCGTCCGGAACACACGCATGCCATGGAACAACTGGTGCTGGATGTACTCCGGGAGGTTGCCGACAAGGGTATCGAGAAATCACGTATCGAGGCCGTGTTGCACCAGTTGGAACTGGCCCAGCGCGAAATCTCCGGTGATGGCTACCCGTATGGCCTGCAGCTGATCCTGGAGGGCCTGTCCTGTGCCACGCACCGCGGTGATCCGGTCGCCTTGATGAATCTTGACCCGGTACTCGATGAGCTGCGCGAGTTGATCCAGGATCCTGATTATATTCCACGGCTGGTGCGTGAGCTGTTACTGGATAACTGTCACCGGGTACATGTGACGCTGGTACCGGATACGGCATTGTCGGCACGCCGTGATGCCGCCGAAGCAAAGCGCCTTGCCGCGATGAAGGCGCAGATGGATGATGCGCAGAAACAGGCTGTCATTGCCCAGGCAAAGGCGCTGGCCGAGCGTCAGTCGCAGGAAGATGATCCTTCTGTCCTGCCCAAAGTCGGCCTGGAAGACATCCCGAAAGAAATGCATATTGCCCGTGGGGAACAGGAGCAGGTTGCCGGTCTGCCGGTCAGCTTCTATCCACAGGGGACGAACGGCCTGGTCTACCAGCAGGTCGTCACCGATTTGCCACAGCTGGATGAGGGACTGCTCGATACCTTTCCGGTCTACACGTACAGCCTTGCGCAGCTGGGTTGCGGGGGGCGTGATTACCTCGAAACACAGGCACTGCAGACCAGTGTATCGGGTGGTGTGAATGCCAGCAGCAGCATGCGGGGCGAAGTGGATGACGAACAGTCGCTGAAAGGTTTCTTTGTACTGTCCGGCAAGGCACTGGCACGCAATCATGCCGCACTGGGTAAATTGATGCGCGACACGCTGGAATCCCCGCGTTTCGACGAGTACGAGCGCATTCGTGACCTGGTTGCCCAGCAACGCGCACAGCGTGAACAGAGTGTTACCGGTAACGGTCACGGGCTTGCCATGCTGGCGGCGTCTTCCGGGATGAGTCCCGGCGCTGCGCTTTCACATCGCTTGCGCGGCCTGGCAGGTATTCGTTCATTGAAGCAACTGGATGATTCCTTTACCGATACAGACCAGGTGAAAAGTTTTGCCGAGCACCTGGCGGCGTTACACGAGCAGGTTCGTGGTGCCCCTCGTCAGTTCCTGTTGATCAGTGAAGCGGAACGGCATGCACAGGTGCGTGAAGAACTGGAACAGGCCTGGTCGGACAGACAACCCGAAGGAAAAAGCTTTGCGCCTTTTGCACCGGGTGGTGTGGATACACGGGTTCGTGAAGCCTGGATTGCCAATACCCAGGTAAATTTCTGTGCCAAGGCCTACAAGACCGTGCCGACAGAGCACGCCGATGCGGCTGCACTTGCCGTGTTGCCGGGCTTCCTGCGGAATGGTTACCTGCACCGGGCAATTCGCGAGCAGGGCGGTGCCTACGGTGGTGGTGCAAGCCACGATGCCGATAACGCGGCATTCCGCTTCTTCTCTTATCGCGATCCTCGACTGGCAGAGACGCTGGATGATTTTGATCGTGCGATCGACTGGCTGTTGAGTGAAACACACGAGTGGCGGTTGCTCGAAGAGGCCATTCTTGGTGTGATCGGCAGCATCGACAAGCCTGCATCCCCGGCAGGGGAAGCGCGTGATGCTTTCTTCAGCGCATTGCACGGACGTACACCGGAACGCCGTCAGGCAGTGCGCAGGCGTATCCTGGATGTCACGCTGGATGATCTCAGGCGGGTCGGTGAAACCTATCTCAGGCCGGAGCAGGCAAGCATTGCCGTCGTCACCAGCCAGGCAAGTGAAGACGATTGCAGGGCGCTGGGCCTGGATATTCAGCTTTTGTGAGCCAGTGACTGCCGCCTTGCCGGACACTTCAATGGCGCCGCGTGAGCACTACCGGGCAGCCCTGGCCACCCCGGGGTTTCGTTCAGACGCAGGCCAGGCCAGGGTTGTCGAGTATTTGCAGACCCTGTACGAGGCGCTGCTTGCCCCACCCCCACGCATCAGATTCTGGCAACGCCTGTCGGGTTATCGCCTGCCGCCCGTCCGTGGCCTGTACCTGTGGGGTGGCCCCGGGCGAGGCAAAACCTGGCTGGTCGATGCTTTCTTTGACAGCCTGCCAGTCAGGGAAAAACGCCGTGTGCATTTTCACCGTTTTATGCTGGAGATCCACACGGCACTTGATGCGTTGCCAAAAACACCGGACCCTCTGCTTGTCGTGGCGGACCAGCTGGCGGAACGCGTTCGCGTGTTGTGTATTGATGAATTTCATGTCACCGATGTGGCCGATGCGATGTTGCTTGCCGGCCTGTTCGAGGCACTCTTCGAACGGCAGGTTACGCTGGTGGCGACTTCCAATACCGAGCCATGCAGGCTTTACCACGAAGGTTTGCAGCGAACACGCTTTGTTCCTGCGATTGAACTGATCGAGCAGCATACCGAAGTCATCCAGCTGGACGGAAATGAAGATTACCGCCTGGCCCTGTTACAGCAGAGTGGTACCAGCCTTGTTGGCAGCGATATGGAACAGGCCCGTGTATGGTTGCGGCAGCACCTCGATGCACTGGCCGGGGTTCCGCCCATGGAAGATGGCGTGTTGACGCTGGCAGGACGTGATTTGCATAGCGTGGCACTGGCGGATGGCATCGCCTGGTTCACTTTTGCCGAGCTGTGTCTGCGACCCCGTTCGGCGCGTGATTATCTTGAGCTCGCGTGCGAGTTTCATACGCTACTGCTGGAGGCCGTGCCGGTCATGTCGGCGGAAATGGATGAAGGCGCCAGGCGCTTCATGCACCTGATCGATGCACTCTATGATCACGGGGTCAAGCTGGTGATGACTGCAGGGGCAGTGCCTGGCCAGTTATACACAGGGCGACAGCTTGTACAGCCTTTCCAGCGTACTGCCAGCCGGCTGACGGAGATGGCCAGTGAAAGTTATCTGTCACGGCCACACCAACCGGGATAGAATGCCGGAACTGAGAGGGTTTTATATGCGATACGGGGTTCGAAATTGCTGGATGCTGGCGTTGTCCCTGATGATACCCGTGCACCTGGGCGCTGAAGAAGCACCGCTTGCCGGGGGCAGTGTGGCGCGTGCTGCATTCACCACCCGTATTGAGAACCGCGAACCGGTCGACCGGGTGCTGGTTCTGAACCCGCCCGCAACAGAAGTCTACTTTTTTACGGATTTGCGTAATCTGGAAGGTCATACTGTGACCCATCGCTGGGAGTACCAGGGCAGGGCTGTATCGAATGTGCCTTTTGTCGTCGGTGGTAATCGCTGGCGGGTATTCTCAAAAAAAGTCTTTCCGCCTGACAGCTTCGGGGAGTGGTCTGTGACAGTGCTTGATGACAACGGCTGGCCGCTGTATGTCGAGTTGTTTCGTTATGAGCCTGTTGCTGTAGAACAGGAGCGTCTGCAAACCGGTCAGCCGGGTGATGCCGCCATACCGGCCGACGTAACACCGGCTACAGCCGGGGTTACGTCAGAATAACGCCTCACCGGGGTTTCCGTTGTCAACCGTGCTTGCTTCCTCTTCCGGAGAGGGTGTTACAGGTTGCTGGTAAGCCGGTTCCTGTGTGGCAGCGTCGTCAGTCGTTTGCTCAAGGTCTGTATTAACCGGTATTGCTGCCGGCTCCTGCACCGGCGATAACATCACATCATCCTTGAGAGGTTCCGCTTTCGGCGTTGCCTCTATGACGGTTACCGCTGGTGCCGGTGATTGCAATTCCGGAGCACTTGCCGGGACAGGATCCCTCGCTAACGTTTCAGCCGGTTCGCTGGCCAGCTCCGGACTCACTACGCTGGCAGAAGCAGGGCTGGTCGTCAGGACTTCACGGTCGTGGCGAATTTCCTCCTGCAGCATCCGTTCGGCAAAACGGTTTTCAGCCTCGTCGCGCAGACGTGCCTGCTCGATTTCAATGTCAGCCTGTGGAAGGAGGTTCTCCCGGATAACCGTACCCTGCACGGAGGATTCCACAGTTGCCGGGGCCGCCTCTGTTATGGCAGGTGTGGCGGCCACTGTGGGAGCTTTCACCGGCGGTGCGGCAGACGATGCAGCCGCTGGCGGCACCATGGCGGGTTTCATCGCCTTGTTGGTGGCAGGTGACGGGTGCAGACTTTTTTCAGTACGGTGAGGCGGCGTTTTTTGGGTGGCGGTTACCGTGACTTCACCGGGGTTGCCCCAGAACAGGTAGAGGGAAAGTCCTATCCCCGCGACCACGCCTGCTGCCAGCGAAGCGACCACCAGGTTCCGGCGTGGTTTTTCATCGAAGGGGGTGGAGGCCATATCCTTTTCGCGTTCGGCACTGGCCGGTGGTGTTGCCGGCAGTGACAGTTTGACCGGTTTGTCCTTTGTTGCCGGGCCGGCTGATTTTTGCTTTACGGACGGTGTGGCTGTAGAGGCCGGACGTTTTTTGCGGCGCTTGGGTTTGTTCTCAAGGCCCAGTAGACGAATCAGGTGTTCAGGTGGCAACTCCATCGAAGGATGCAGGGGATTGAAACTGAGCTGGCTACCCGTTGAATGCGGAGTATCGGTTTCCCGACGTGTCATACGCTGTGCATGCCCCGGGTCAGAAATCGTGCTACTCATGATGCGACCCTTTTGCTGCACATTTGCGGGCTGGTGCAGGTTTTCAATGTGTGAAGCAAGGCGCCGTGCCTGTACGGCTTCCGCGCGCAAGGCAGCCATTTCCCTTTCAGCCTGTTCGCGTTGTTGACTCGCCCTGTGTCGATCATTGCACTGTTTCCCGGTTTGTTCGGAGAGGTTGGTGTAATGCTGTGCCTTGCGCCGGATCGTTTCGGCGCGCTGGATACATGCCGGGTTTGCGGGCGGCACTGTGTCTGGTGTCCTGGCCGTGTGCTGTTTTTTCCGGATGCCCATTTCAAATAACCTTTTACCCACCCGTGGATAGCGTCAGATCGGCTGGTTTATTAAGGTTTTCTGTTGGTTCGTAGCCCGGGTCTGTGCATAAACAGGAACCCTGTCACATTGCCAGGCTGCATGGCGGTAGTGTGGCTCTGCGCTGTTTGATACGACAAAGCAGCTACAATTGGGTTGTCAGGGAAAATAATCCAGCCACGGAGGGCGGTATTACGGAGGCGGGATATGCGTAGTTTTATACGCCATCCATCTGATATTCCTATTGAATATCAGATGGATGATTACGGTTCAGGAGCCGGGCATGAGCACCTTCACGATATTGGCCATGGCGGTTTGTCATTTTCTTCCTCACAGGAACTGGCCGCAGGGGCGCCCATTACCATCCGGATTTCCCACTTGCAGCCGGCTTTCGAGGTGGAAGGCCGCGTTGCATGGTGCAGGAAGGAGGGCAGCGGGTTTGTGATTGGCGTATCTTTTTTACAGGCAGGTGATCGTTTCCGCGTGCGTATGGTGGAACAGATCTGCCATATCGAGCACTACAAGTCGGAGGTGCTGGAAAACGAGGGCCGGGTTATCAGCGGTGAACAGGCGGCTTGTGAATGGATTGACCGTTACGCGGGCAGTTTCCCGATACTTGACGACGATGAGGCTGGCTGACGGGCGGTTCTTGTCGGGGTACGCGCTACGGGGATACACTGGTGCCCTGTTGTATCGCATGAACAATAATGACAAGTAGGTGTAATACCATGAATACATTTAAAAAAACGGGGATTCTTGCAAGCGTCGCATGGTTGTTGGCCTCATTTACCTGGTCAGTGGCCCATGCGAGTAACTGGCTTGAGGTCAGGGTGGTCGACAGGCAAACCGGCACACCTGTTGCCAGGGCTTCGGTATGTCTCGGCACTACGGCGCGGCCGGATCAGTTCGGTGCCCTTCGTGCAGCGGCTGATGGCAGGGTACGTTTTGACGATCTTCCCGTGAACAGCATGGTGCTCACCGCTTCGAGGCGGGGTTACCAGGGCAAACAACAGGGCCTGGAGCCGCTGGCAGGTAACCGCGTGGTAGTGGTGAGTCTGGCTCCTGGTGGTGGTGGCCCCGTGTGCGCAGCGGCCACTAGCGCGGATGTTCCGCCCCAGGCGGCTACGGAGCTTGAAATTACGGCAGTCAGGGTCAGTCCGGATGCCGCCCTGTCTTCCGGTGCCCAGGTTGTTGTGACAGTCAGTACCTCGGGCAAGGCCGATCAGGTGCGTATCGCTGAAAGTGCAGATTTTAGTGGTGCGAAGTGGATGGATCTGGAGCCACAGAACCGGTTTATGCTGAGCAAGGGCAAGGGTGTGAAGCGGCTTTATGTGCAGGTGCGGCGTCTGGTGAAGGCCAAAGGTGCCACGATCGAGTCGCTGTCGCCCGTGAAAGTTGTACCCTACCGGCGTTATTAACCCGGGTCAGACCGTTTCTGTCAGGCATCGAGATCAGGAATCAGCCGGCTTTGAATGATCTCAATGGAATCCCGCAGTCGAAGCTTGCGTTTTTTCAGACGCTTGAGCTGAAGCTGGTCAGGGTAGTCGGACTCGATCAGGTGATGAATCACATCGTCGAGGTCACGGTGCTCAAGGCGCAATTCCTCCAGCTTGTCCTGCAGGGCCTTGATTTCTTCTTCGGAAAGCGGGTTGTTGATGTCGGGGACTCCCTTTCTGCTGGCTGAATAATATACCGCTCATTGGAACCGAGTTCATCCTTGCCCGCGGGGTGCACTTATCGGGAATGCGGGCGACGGCGTCCTTCAAAGCGGGTGATTGACTTGATGATGTCCTGGAAGGGGAATTGCCGGATCGAGCCAAAAGTCCGGGTACCCTGAACCACAAGCGCCGCAATATCCACGACAGTATCGACGGGCGCATCGGGTTGAAGAATGCCCTGCAGGCCCAGCAGGCCGCCATTCTGTACCTTGATTTCCTTGGCGTGTGGCAGTTCATCACCGGTGCCGGTCAATTTGAGTGCAAAACGTGCGTTTTCCCTCATGAGTGGCAGCAATTGCTGGCAGCGCGCGTGTGCCTGTTCTGCGTTACAGGAGATGCCTTCGCGGTCCGCGAGGTAGAAACGTGTCGAACAGCTGCAGTGACAGCGGCGGGTCAGGACCGCCTTTTCAAAGATGCAGCGTCGCTGATTGACAGCATTGTAGGTTGAACGGTACGCGTCTTCTTCAACCATCGGCGGGGATTATTTTTCCCACTCGCGCAATATGGGGGCTTCGCGCTTCTCCATAAGTTGTTCTTCTGCTTCCAGTTCGGATTCGGCGAACATGACCTTGATCTGGCAATTATCAGCGTCGGACAGTTCAGTGCGCAGGCTGCGGGCATGCTGCCTGGCTTCCTTGAAACTGTCGTACTGTTCCAGTTTTTCCAGTGCACTGACCAGCTTCGTCGGGCTGGGTGAAATTTTATATACGTAATAGGGCATGGCTCGGGTTCGCAATGTTTACAGCTGTGAATGAAGTGGTTCCCGGCAGGTCAATCCCTGTGGGAAAGCGGAAGTATAGCAAGCCGGAGAGTGATCCTCACAAGCCCACTTGTTCGATGTGGTTTCCCGACATGATAACAAAGCCGGTCTTACGTTCCAGGCCATCTTCACTGTAGCTGAACAGAAAGGTCCGGCGCAGTGACAGCCGGCCGTTCCCCTGGCGCCCGGGTCTGAAACGTTGCAGGACTACACTGCCGTCGAGCAACTGGAACTGTTGCTGCTGGCAGGCGTCACGGGCGGCGCGAATGGCGGATTCCCGTGCCCGCAGGCTGTTCTGCCACAGCCAGACCAGTAGTCCGAGCAGCACGAGCAGCAGCAGGCCGGATGAGTTGCCCAAGGTTACCAGTCGTAGGCGACACCGAGCAGGTAGGTATGATCCGTGCTCCTGGTGTTGTCAGGTGGTGAGCGGTCCCAGTCCAGGTCGTATTCGGCCGATGCACTCAGGCCGGCCGCAATCGGAAACTTCACACCGGTCTGTGCTTTGATGATCAGGTTGTCTGTACTGTCCAGACCCTGGTTGCCACGGTGTCGGTGAAAGAACTTCAGCTTGTCTCCAGGCAGGGATTGCTCCCAGTTGAGGCCCCAGTTAAAACCGGCATAGTCATCGTCCTGATCGACGATGAAGCGGGTATCGGTGTAACTGAAACCGGCTTCCAGTGACAGCCTCAGCTCGTCTGAATCGAAGAACTGATAACCGGAGCCAGCCGAGAACACGCTACGAAGATCGATGTCCCTGAAGGGATCCTGTTCAAATGACGTGGCAAGAAAGCCGTACCACCTGTCGTGGAAAAAATGGTCATATTTTCCATCCAGCCGGTATTGCTCCTTGGTCAGCCGGTCGTCCACGTGTTCACGAGCCAGTATGGCGCTAACGGTAAAGCGGTTGTCTTTTTTCTTTTCCGCGACGACACGTGTGCTCAGGTTCAGCTTGTCGGTATCTGTGTTGCCTGATCGCGCCTCGCCGGACAGGACGATATTGCCGCGCCATTCATATTCAGCAGGCTTGTCAGAAGGAATTGCGCCAATTACGGCAATGGTATCGAGACCACCCAGCGGGATTCGTTGTCCATCGAGTGTCTCGATTCTCAGGCTGGCCGGTTGTTCGGCTTTCAGTACGCCATCCAGCTGACGGCCATCGTGCAGCTGTACGCGTAATGGGTGGTCAGTTGACAGATTTATGATTTCACTGCGTTTTATTTTTATTTTCCCCGCATATGCGGTATCAATGACCAGCTGGTCTGTCGTTTGTTCGATCAGAGTGCCGGTAATCCGGTCACCATTGGATAACGTTACCTGGTCGGCCAGAGAAAGGATACTGAACAGCCCGGTGGTCAGGCATAGCAGGTATCGAAATGGAAAACTCATGGTACGTTTATTCCTGTTTATATTGTTGGTTCGTGCCGGCTGTTATTTTCGAGCGCGGAGATTAACACAGGCGGAGCTGCTGGTGCGCCAGTAGCCTCCGGGCGGGTTTTGCCATGGACGAATGGCCAGTCTGTTTTGTCTCCATTCCGGTCAGTACCACAGGGTGTTCAGCAAAAACGATCCGTGAGGTTTCCCTGCTTTTCGCAAGGGTAAGGGCAGGGATCAGAGGGCGACCCCATGCTACACTTGCACCCGTTAACAGAACCGGGGCGATACAATGTCGGAGATGACGGAAGAGGAGCGAGTACAGCTCACCAGGGGTATATTGGGAATGCTGGACGAATGGGGTATCAGTGGTAAGGACCAGTTGCTTCTGTTGGGCCTGGCCGATGCGCCTGCTCGTGAAATCAGACAGTTGCGCGAGAACCGCCCCCTCCCGGACAGCCCCGAAGTGATGCAGCGGGTGGAACACCTGATCTGTATTGCCGATGCCTTGCGTACCACCTATCCGTTCAGTAAGCGTATGGGCAAGCTATGGATGAACAGGCCCAACCGTAAGTTCCGCCAGCGCACACCACTGGCGACCATGGTCGAGGACGGTATCGTCGGCCTGGTTTCAGTGCGTTCTTATCTCGATTGCTCCTATAGTTGGGAAATCACCACCACCCACGGTTCCTGAGAGCCGCACCCGCTGACGGTTTTTCCGGTGCATTCACTCGTTCTGTACTGTGATGAGCCGTTGTGGCGCCCTGCATCCCTGGTCCGGCTGGCGGGCGTACTCCAGGATACTGGCCTGGCCGGGTCGCAAAAGGACGGCGAAGGGCTGGTATTTGCAGCAGGGGAGCACTTCCTTTCACTGGTGACCTTTCTGGGCTGCGCTCCGCAGATTTCCCTGACCGAGGATGATGCCGTGCACGGCCAGCCTGTGTGCCGTATCCGGCTGCACGACTACAGGGCCGTACAACTGCTGGAATCACAATCTGCACCAGCCCTGCGCTGTAGCAGGTGCCGATCACCGCAGTTGCGTCCTTCGGAGCCGGACTACAGTCAGCAACTGAGTTGCCCGGCATGTGGTGAATCGTCTCCATTGTTCCGTTTCGACTGGCGGCGTAGTGCGGCGTTCGGACGCTGCTTCGTGGAGATAGAAAATGTATTTCCTCACGAGGCGGTGCCTGCCGACAGGTTGATGGCGGCACTGGAATTGCTGTCGGGTTGTTCCTGGGACTACTTTTACCTGAGTCACTAGTCGCGGCGTAACCGGTCCGATACGCCCATGGGGGTGGGGTAGCGCATCACAATATAATAGGACGACACGATGAAGGTAATCAGTGTCGCGAGCTGAATCAGGTAGGATGCCTGCATGCTGATAATGGTGTGTTGTGCAGCCAGCACGGCAATCAATAATGAGAACTCACTGATCTGACCGAGCCGGGCCCCGACTTCTGCCGAAGTCGCCGCATTTTCCCCCTGCCGAACCCACAGGAATTTGAACACAGGGGGTTTCAGCACCAGGCTGATGAGTGCCAGTACCAGGGCCGCAGGCAGGACTGTCTGTATGGCATTGAACTCCATGCCTGCCCCAAGACTGAAGAAAAACACCACCAGAAAGAAGTCCCGCAGAGGTTTGAGTCGTTCGGCGATAAAACGCGAAATGGGTTCGGTTGCGACGGCGATGCCGGCGATAAAGGCGCCGATCTCAGCCGACAGACCAAGTGCCTGGGCCAGTTCCGCCATACCCAGGCACCAGCCGATAGCGAGCAGGAAAATATATTCCTGGATGGTGTCAAAGCGTGCCAGCAGCCGGGTCAGGACATAGCGTGAGAAGGCAAAGGCGAAGATCAGCACACCGGGCAGGGCGAGCGTGATCAGGGTCGTGTGTTCCCAGCCATCCGAAGCGCCGGCCATACCATGCAGGACCAGCATGATCAGGATGGCGATCAGGTCCTGCAGTAACAAAACACTGATGATGATTTCACCGGTGTGCTGATGGTGAAGTACCGTGCTGGGTAACAGTTTCAGGCCGATGATGGTGCT
Source organism: Thiohalobacter sp. (assembly GCA_027010005.1). GTDB lineage: Bacteria > Pseudomonadota > Gammaproteobacteria > DSM-19610 > DSM-19610 > Thiogranum. The sequence goes on along the minus strand of JALVCM010000418.1, from coordinate 1,457 downwards.
GGAAAACATCAGTGCCGCACCAATGACAACCGAGTCGACCGGGTTATAGCCAAACAACAGCGCCGTGATGCCGCCGAGCAGAGCAAACAGCAGCGAACTGCCAAGGGTTACAAAGGTTGCCTTGCCAAGCAGGTGCCAGAGATCCTGCGGGTGCAGGTTCAGGCCAAGCAGGAACAGCAGGAAAACAATACCCACATGCGACAGATCGCGCAGCAATTCGACGTCATTGACCAGTCCCAGTGCCGCCGGCCCCATCAACATGCCGAGCAGAATATACGCCACCAGCATTGACTGTCGGGCATACAGTGCGGCGGTTGCCAGTACGGCTGCACCGGTAAAGATCAGGAATACCGAGAAAACGATGGATTGATCCAAGGCTGCTACGTCCCGTCTGAAATCAGTCTGAAGCCTAGCATACTTGTGCTGCTGCGTTTTTTGAGTCGTCGGGTGCGAAGCGGTATGCTGACCGGCACTTTGACAGGGAATAGCGCAAATCCATGAGATCCGTAACAGACAGTGTACGCCTTGTATCTACCGCTTCACTGGCCTTCACTCTGGTGTGGTGTCTGGTAGCCGGCCCCGTGCAGGCGCGCAGCATGGAAAAGCCCGTTGTGGTGGCCGAGGCGGCCATGCGCATGCTGGCACCCGTCGACTATTACACGGGCACAGTGATCAGCCGTGAGCAGGCAAAACTTGCCGCGGAAGTCAGTGGCAGGTTGCTGTGGGTAGCGGAAGTCGGGGCCACTATAGACGAAGGCGGTATCGTTGCACGTATCGACGATGTGCTGTTGCGCGAGGAGCACGCCGAACGCGAGGCGGATGTGGCACGCATCAAGGCCAGGCTGGGGTTCCTCAAACTGGAAGTGGCGCGTTTGCAGAAGCTTGCCCGCAGTAACAATGCTGCACAGAGTCAGCTGGAGCAGGTGGAGTCTGACCGGCTGGGTGCCAAAAGTGAACTCAAGGCCGCCCAGGCACGCGAGCGCCGCAGTGCCGCACTGCTGGAACGCACGCAATTGCGGGCTCCCTTTACCGGCATTGTGACGGAACGCATTCTGAACGCGGGAGAGTGGGCCGATGAGGGTGCTGCCGTTGTCGCCATGACCGACCCCCTGCATCTTGAAATTCAGGGCTGGGTGTCTGTGTCGGCATTGCCTTTCCTGGAGCCGGGTGCAGCAGTAAATTTTGAACGCGAAGGCAGGGTATACACGGGCAAGGTGCGTGCACGAGTGCCGGTTGGCGATACACGTTCGCGGCTTTACGAATTACGCGTCAGTTTGCCGGACGGGGACTGGAAGGTTGGTGAAAGTGTACGGATTGCAGTACCGGCGGCCATCGCCCGCAAGGTCCTGTCTGTTCCTCGCGATGCTCTGGTATTGCGCCGCAGTGCTATCAGCGTATTTGTTATCGATGACGCATCGGTAGCCCACCGTATTCCTGTTGTTCCCGGTATTGCCAGT
>JALVCM010000417.1 GCA_027010005.1 Thiohalobacter sp. | reverse complement strand
CTTGTGCTGGACCGCGAAAGATTGCCGCGCTGCGCTCGCAATGACGAAACAATTGGATGTTCCTGTCTGTGCAGATAATCTTACGTTAACAGATTTTCCAGCATAACCGTGTAAATGTCGGAAAGCCGGTCCAGTGCCTCGACGGCAACGCATTCATTGACCTGGTGTATGGTAGCGTTGACCGGCCCCAGTTCCAGTACCTGTGCACCGGTGGGTGCGATAAACCGGCCATCCGAGGTGCCGCCGCTGGTGGACAATTCCGTTTCTATCCCGACCACGTCACGGATCGCGCGTTGCGCGGCATCCAGCAGTTCGCCTTCGGGGGTCAGGAAAGGTTCACCGGACAGTCGCCAGTCGATGTCATAGTTCAGTCCGTATTGATCCAGCACCTTGCAGACCCGTTCACGAATCTGCTGTTCCGTCAGTTCCGTGGAGTAGCGCAAGTTGAACATGGCCTGCAATTCACCCGGCACGACATTTTCCGCGCCTGTACCGGAATGGATATTGGAAATCTGGAAACTGGTCGGCGGGAAGTGATCGTTACCCTGATCCCATTCGATAGCGGCCAGTTCCGCCAGTGCCGGTGCGGCAAGATGAATCGGGTTGATAGCCAGTTGCGGGTAGGCCACGTGTCCCTGTTTGCCGTGCACAGTTAGCTTGCCATTCAGGGAGCCGCGACGGCCATTTTTGACCATGTCGCCAAGTTGTTTTGTACTGGAGGGTTCGCCGACCAGGCACATATCGATTTTTACACCATGATCCACCAGGTGTTCGACGACCTTGACCGTGCCATTGATCGACGGACCTTCTTCATCACTGGTGATAAGGAAACCGATGGAACCCCGGTGGTCCGGGTGGGCCTCGACAAAGGCCTCGCAGGCGGTAACCATTGCAGCCAGTGAACCTTTCATATCGGCGGCACCCCGACCGTATAACATGCCATCACGAATTTCAGGGGCGAAGGGATCGGATGTCCAGTCCTGCAAGGGACCGGTGGGTACCACATCGGTATGGCCGGCAAACACGACCAGTGGCGCACTGTCGCCACGTCGTGCCCAGAAGTTTTTGACTTCACCAAATGGCAGGTCTTCGGTCGCAAAACCGATCGCCTGCAGGCGCTGTTGCATGAGCGCCTGGCAGCCGGCATCCTCCGGCGTTACCGAGGCGCGGCTGATCAGGTCTCTGGCAAGTTCAAGGGTCTTTGACATGAAACGCAGTGTACCGGGTTTGACGCGGATGCTGTAGCGCCGGTTTGCCCGGTATATACAGCCTGACGCCCGTTAGCCGAACAGGGCTTCGTATTGTTCCGGTTTGAACCCGAGTATACGCCGGCCCCCCGTATCGAGTAACGGGCGCTTGATGATACCGGGATTATCCAGCATGCACTTCAGTGCTGTCTCACGGTCGATACTGTCGCGTACTGTCTGGGGTAGCTTGCGCCACAGCTGACCACGGCGGTTGAGCAGCTGTTCCCAGCCCAGTTCCTTTTCCCACGCCTTGAGCTGTTTTTCCTCCAGCCCGTCCTTGCGGTAATCGTGAAAACGGTATTCCACGTCATGTTCGTCCAGCCAGCGCATGGCCTTTTTCATGGTGTCACAGTTTTTGATGCCGTAGATGGTAATCATGGTGGGAAGCTCCCGTCATTGCGAGCGAAGCGCGGCAATCTCTTTGGCCTGGCACCAGACTGTCGGAGATTGCCGCGCTTCGCTCGCAATGACGAACTGATCAGAGATTTTCTAGATGTTGCGCAGCAACTCGTTGATGCCGACCTTGCCCAGTGTTTTGGCATCGACCTTCTTGACGATGACCGCACAATACAGGCTGTACTTGCCGTCTTTCGAGGGCAGGTTGCCGGACACCACCACGGAGCCGGCCGGGATGCGGCCATAGGTGATTTCATCTTTTTCACGGTCATAGATGCGGGTGCTCTGGCCGATATAGACGCCCATGGAAATGACTGAGCCTTCTTCGACAATAACACCCTCGACGACTTCGGAACGTGCGCCGAT
>JALVCM010000416.1 GCA_027010005.1 Thiohalobacter sp. | reverse complement strand
TTGCAGGTAGTTGCGGACATCGTCATCGAGATAGATCGGCAGCTTAAGTGTGGCATCGGGCTTAAAGAACTTGCCGCGTTCACCCTTGGAAAAGTTGTATTCGTCTCTCATAGGTTTTGCTCGTAGTTGCGTTGCTCGTGTGGCGTGGCAGGCCGGGCCGAAATAATCCGGATCACCGCCTCGGTGGGGCTGATCGTCTGATGGGTGTGGATCACCACCAGCAACCGCCCGTTATCAGCCTGTCCCAGGGTTACCCAGCGCTCTTCCGTCTTGCTGTGGTCTTCATCATAGATCGACACGGCCAGCGCGTCTCTGAATACCGTGGCGGCCTGTTCGAAGCCGACGCCGTGTTTACGGCGGTTGGCGACGGCCTTGTTCGGATCCCACTCAAACGTGTACGCGAACGGTGTGGCCACGTGTCAGGCGGCCGACCAGCGCTTGGCTTCGTGCTTGATGATAAGGCCTTCGAGCACATCCCGGGCGGTCTTCTTTTCCTCCGGCCCGAAGCGGCTGATGGCCTCAAACAGCAGTTGCAGGTCTTCATCCGGCCCACGCTCGTGTTCGTCGAAAAGCAGCGCATCCGCGCTGACACTCAGCGCAAGTGCGACCTTACGTAGCACCTCCAGCGAGGGCTGGGAGGTGCCGGCCTCGTAGCGCTTGATCTGGGAGACGTGAATACCAACGGCGTCGGCCATGGCTTGCTGGGTCAGGCCTCGCTCTTTGCGCAGGGCGATCAGGCGTTGTGGGAAGTGCATGCGAATCAGTGCCAGTAGTGAAACTTGCATGATCGTACCCTCGAAACTTGCATGATCGTACCCTCTGGAAAAATCTCTGATTGACAAAGGTAGCATACATGCATCTACAATAGTACCCCCATCGCTACTTGACAGGTTTTTAGGGAGAAACGCCATGGCCCGCATCCCGGACGACGAGCTGGACCGCCTGAAACAGACGGTCTCCCTGCAACGGCTGGCGGAGGCGCGGGGGATCAGCCTCAAGCGCCACGGGGCCGACCTGATCGGCCTGTGCCCGTTCCATGACGACCACGAACCGTCCTTGGTGATCTCCCCGAAAAAGAACCTGTGGCACTGCCTGGGGGCGTGCCAGGCCGGTGGCAGCGTCATCGACTGGGTGATGAAGGCAGAGGGGGGTGAGCTTCCGGCATGCCGTCGAACTGTTACGCACCGAGGTTCCTCTTTTAGCGGCTAAAGATAAAAAGCCGGTTGCGAAGTCACGAATCCAGAAACTCGATACGCCATTTGATCGGGCCGCCGCCGACCAGGCGCTGCTCGATCGGGTGTCAGCTATTTTTCGGGGTGATTACCCTCCCGCCGGGTATTGTCCTGGCGGCTCTCGATCACCATGGATGTGCAGTTCTGTCTGGACGCAGTGCAGGAAGCTATTGACCAGTATGGCACTCCGTAGATCTTCAATACCGATCAGGGCAGCAAATTCACCAGTCTGGCCTTTACCGATCTGCTCAAGGAGAACGGCATCCGTATCAGCATGGATGGCAAGGGCTGCTGGCGGGACAATGCCTTTGTTGAATTGCTGTGGTGAACGATCAAGTACGAAGAGGTTTATCTCAAGGCCTATGAGTCTGTCCCACAGGCCAGAGCTTCGATCAGGTATTATCTGAACTTCTACAACTCAGGCAGACCGCACTCACGTCTTGACCGGCAGACGCCGGATCAGGTTTACTTTAACCCGCAGCCCCTACCCAGGGCGGCTTAAACTGAACGGGCAGGAATCCACTTATTAGAACCAGGTTCGGCTGTTCAAACAACCGGTGCCACCTCTGACCCTATTAGGCCGGTTTTCTGAATACCGCCTGCGTCCAGTGATCGCGGCGGACCTGTCCCAGATCGCGCACCTCCTCCAGGCGGAAGCCGGAAATCCCCTGAATTTTGTCGAACAGAACCTGTTTTGTTGGCCAGTGTGTCGACTCGTAAGCCCCCGGTACAAATCCTTCCTCATAGCCCTGAAGGACGTCTGCTATAAATAATCCT
>JALVCM010000415.1 GCA_027010005.1 Thiohalobacter sp. | reverse complement strand
GGCTCGTCAAAAACCCGCGCTGCCTGTGCCATGCCCTTTATCATCAGGGCATTCCACGACACCAGGATCTTGTCGTCACGGCCCGGACGGACACGCTGTTCACGTGCAGTAAAAAGTTTGTCCCGTGCACTAGAGAGCAGTGTCTGTACGCGTACCGTATCAATACCGGTCTGTTCTGCCACGGCTTCAACGGATACATATACGTGTGGATTCCAGCGCCCCTCGAAATTGGGCTTGCGGTCAAAACCGAAGCGTACGGCAGCCACGCGGTATTCGTCGTCGGTGAGCAGTGCATGCAGTTCATCCTGCGACCAGACATAAAACCTGCCTTCCTTGCCTTCGCTGTCGGCGTCCAGGCTGGAATAGTAGCCGCCTTCCGGCGCCTGCATTTCGCGTTGTACCCAGGCGGCTGTTTCGGTCACGATGCGCTGGTAAAGCGGCTTGCCGGTTGCCGCGAAGGCCTCGCTGTACAGCGACAGCAACGGGCCGTTGTCGTAGAGCATTTTTTCAAAGTGCGGGATCATCCACTGGTCGTCGACCGAGTAGCGGCAGAAGCCACCGCCAAGCTGGTCGTACATGCCGCCCAGCGCCATGTGGTCGAGGGTGAACAGGGTCATGTCCAGCGCTTCCCGGTCCCTGTGGCCGGTGAGTGCCCAGTGGCGCAGCAGGCGTTCCAGGCTGGTCGGGTGAGGAAACTTCGGGGCCTTGCCAAAACCGCCATGCTGTTTGTCGAACTGGCTGGCAAGTTGCTGGCGGGCCACATCCAGCGGCATACTGTTTATCGTCTCCGCCGGGCCGGTTTCGCTGCGGTGCATGTTGGCCATGAAATCCATCAGCGACCGGTTCTGTTTTTCCAGTTCAACCCGCTGGTCACGGTAGAAGGCGGCGATCTGTTCGCACAGGTCGGTAAAGGCCGGCAGGCCATGGCGGGGCTGTGGCGGGAAGTAGGTGCCCGCGAAGAACGGGATATGATTTTCCGGGTCGAGGAACAGGGTCAGCGGCCAGCCACCACTGCGCTGTGTGAGCAGGGAATGCGCGGTCTGGTAGATCTTGTCCAGGTCCGGTCGTTCCTCACGGTCGACCTTGATGTTGATGAACAGGCGGTTCATGACCGCGGCGGTTGCCGGGTCCTCGAACGATTCGTGTGCCATGACGTGACACCAGTGGCAGGCCGAGTAACCGATGGACAGCAGGATAGGTCTGTTTTCACGCCTTGCCCTGGACAGTGCTTCCTCCCCCCAGGGATACCAGTCGACCGGGTTGTTGACGTGCTGCAGCAGGTAGGGACTGGTTTCGTTTGCGAGATGGTTGGTATATTGCGTGTCACGGGTCATGGTTGGGATCCGGTATAATTCCTGACTGGAACAGTCAACTATACAGAGGCGGTCTTGCCGCGCACAAGCGAGCGGAAACCTTTTCAAGCTTATGGATCTTTCCCTCGTCATCCCCGTATTCAACGAGCAGGACAACGTACAGCCGCTGCTGGACGAGGTGCGACGTGTGCTGGACGGGCATTTTGACTACGAGGTGATTTTTGTCGATGACGGCAGTACTGATAATACGGCGCCGCGCCTAGCTGCGCTGCGTGCAGACAACCCGTGTTTGCGAGTCCTGCATCACACAGAAAATGCCGGTCAGAGTGCGGCATTGATGACAGGCCTGCTGGCCGCACACGCGCCATGGGTTGCCACGCTGGACGGCGACGGCCAGAACGATCCCGCGGACATCCCTGCCCTGTACGCGCAGGCACAGGCCGATAACAGCCTGTGGATGGTGACGGGCTGGCGTCGACAACGCCGCGACAGCTGGCTGAAACGCCTGTCTTCACGGATTGCCAACAGCGTGCGCGCGACGCTGCTCGGTGACGCGACGCCGGATACCGGTTGTGGCCTCAAGCTGATGCGCCGCGAAGCCTGTCTGCAATTGCCGCGCTTTGATCACATGCACCGTTTCCTTCCCGCGCTGGTACTGCGGGCCGGTGGCGGTGTGCGCTCGGTCCCCGTCAATCACCGCCCGCGACAGC